>CAXYYI010000026.1:0-7839 GCA_964293055.1 uncultured bacterium
AGAAAATTAAAATTGGTGGACAAACAGTTACAGTAAACTCATCTGCATTTGACTTCCAACTTCCTCTACAAAATGATGTACAAAGAGAAATCTATGACTTCTCAGACGAACAAATAAACAAATAATATAAATATTTACCTCTATCTTTCATTATAATGGTTACTATTGGTATTCTTCCAGAAAGAAAAAAACATGGTATCTCTCCGCAAAAGGTTCTTCTTATTGTGCAAGTTCTTGTATGATTAGGAGTTGTTACATTGTTGGCAGGGTTGTATTTTATTGTAGATCGTTACTTGGATTTACAAAAAAAAGCAGAACAATTACGTCAGATTTCTATATATTCTGATGCAAAAAAATGAGTACAACAACAGCAATTCCTTAAAGAGCTAGATCAAAAAGAAAAAATAGATGATGTCATTAAAATGTATAGTGATATTCAATCACAATATGATCTGACAGCAAAATATTATGACGGTCTTCAAAAACCATATACACATTTTCTTCAAGACTTCTTACTTCCACCATTGAATATTTGGCAAGATAAATATACAGGAAAAATTATTGATGATCTTGTATGACAAAAATATCTAGAAATGAATAACTACCTCGATGTGAATTTGATATCACAATGGACTGACTTTTTCAAGAATATTGGTAAAGACTCTCCAAAGAATGATATTAAGAGTATTACAGTAGGTGCTATTACAGAACAAGATGGAGGTATTTTTATTATGCCTATTGATGTGAACTTTGTTGCACAAACAAAACGTTCATTCTTGTTGCTTGTTGATAAACTATCTATGACATCAAACAGACAAAATATTTCACTTCTAAATGAGTTTTTCTTTCATCTATGGACAGTGGTTAAAGAAAAAACAAATGGAGTTGGTGAAATGACAACCCTCGCAACAACATGAGATCAAACACCACTTCCAGTACAAAATGGAACAGTATCTGATCAAGATATCGGAAAGAATATGTTTGCATGGGTAAAAGATACTGATAGTACTTATGTGAGTGAAGAAGATATCGTTGCAGCAGTAAAACGTACTGCAAATTGTGACGCAGAAGAAGTATCTGTATGTTACTTCAAATTTAGAGAAAAAATGAGAAGTCTACCAGCATTAGCATATACTGTTGGTATGCAAAACTCAAATAAAGTAAGAGAATTAAGACAATTTCTCACAAACCTTCCTCCAATGATTAATGTAAAATCATTTACATTCCAAAAACAAACAACCGCATCTTCTATACAAGATGGGGGAAGATGATATGAAGGAAAATTACAAATTGAAGTATATGGAAAATCTATGACAACAGATGATGTAAACCAAATCGCATCATACTTATGATCAAAATGTACAAACAATATTCCACTTGATCCTGAAGTAGCAATTGGACAACTAGAGCAAACAATTAAACAAGCAACATCAGTAACACAAATTAGTAATGAAAAGAGTAAACAACTATCAGACTTGAGAACAACATTTACTGAGATTTCAAAAACATATTGATGACTACCATGATTTAAAAAAGCAACAAAACTCTTTGAAATTTATAGAATGTTGTCAGAAAATAGATTATGTATTCAAAAATAATATTCCATCAAAGTAAAAAATAATATTTACTACAATATCCTTGTTACCAATGACAGCAGCACCAACAGCTGAGTATAGAAAATGACTTCAAGATGCAATTGTACAAGCAGATACAATCAAACTTTTTGATTACCTGCTTACTATTGCTGTAGAAGAATTTGCATCGGATATTCATATTGAGCCATTTGAAAATTTTGGGAGAATTAGATTGAGAATTGATGGGTTGTTATCTGAGTTGATCCAATATCCGAAAACTATTCATGAGAGTATTATTGCAAAATTCAAAATTGAGTCATGACAAATGCGTCCAGATGAAAAAAGAATTCCTCAAGATGCCCGTGTGTCTACTATTACGTTAACAAATAAAGAAATTGATCTGCGTGCTTCAACACTGCCGACAATTTGGGGTGAAAAACTTGTAATGCGTATTGTAGATAAATCAAAGAAAACACCAAAACTTGCTGATCTTGGTATTGAGGGTAGTAATGGTGAATTGATTATGCGTCAGTTGGAATATCCAAATGGGATTATTCTAAATACTGGACCGACAGGGTCTGGGAAAACAGCAACACTGTATGCTGCATTGGACTATGTAAATACTATTGATGTAAATATTATTACATATGAAGATCCGGTCGAAAATAAAATGATGTGATTGTCTCAATCACAAGTAAGATCAGATATTGGATATACATTTGCCTCTGGGTTACGTGCTGCACTGCGTCAGGATCCAGATATTATTATGGTGGGGGAAATTCGTGATAAGGAGACACTTGATATGGCTATGGAAGCAGCCATGACAGGACATTTGGTGTTTTCTACAATCCATACGAACTCATCAGCAGAAACCATTACCAGAGTAACTAATCTTGGAGCAAAACCATTTATGATGGCTGGTACATTCAACTTTGTGATGGCACAACGTTTGGTAAGAAAGGTATGTAGTGCATGTGCAGTTGATGTTGATATGTCAAAAGAAAAACAATACTCATTTGCAAAAGAAACACTGAGCAAGATGGATAAAAACGTTCTTGCAAGTGAATTAAAAAAGAGAGAAATTGATCAAGTTCACTGGCAAAACTTCTTGCAAGGAAAAGTAAAACAAGGATGTGGAAAAGATGCTGCATGAAACACATGTCCAGTCTGTAATTGATCTGGATATAAATGAAGAGTTGGTATTTTTGAAGTAATGGAATATACGGATGATATTAAAAACCTTCTTCTTCAGTGAAAAACAGCATTTGAAATTGAAAAATTTGCACTTTCACAAGGTATGATGAACTTGGAAAGAGATGGTGTATTTAAAATCATAAAGTGAGCTACAACACTTGATGAAATCTACAGAATTGTAACTCATAAATCATGATAATATAATTTTACTCTCTACATAATAGACGAATGTCTCGTATAGACTCAGAAGGCTTATATGCAAGATTAATGTTTCAGCTAAACAAACCAACTGCGAAAAACAAAACAGTGTTTTTTAGACTTTTGGCTGTATCGCAAAAAGCAGGATTGTGATTGAGAGAGGCTCTCATATCAATCTATGAGTCTGAACAAAGTTATGGTATGAAAATTATTATCAAAGATATTATTGATGATATTAATCAATGATTGCCATTTGCAAAAGCAATGGAGCAGTATAAAGGATTTTTTGGTGCTGATGAAATTGAACTAGTAAGAGCATCTGAAACTATTGGGAATATGCCAGATGCGTTGATGAATATTGCAGCAGAACTAGAAAACTTCCAAAAGATTAGAGGGAAAGTGAAAGGAGCTATGACATATCCAATCGTTTTGATTGTATTTGCACTTGGTGCAGTTGCCGTCTTGTTGGTAAAAGTAGTACCAACATTTGTGGGGTTGTTTGCAGGACATGAACTTCCACAAATTACACAATGGATGTTGATGGCATCAGATTTTATGCAAAAGTACTGGTGGGTGATCGTGCTCATATTGTGAGGTTCTTTTGTGTCTGTACAAATGCTATATAAGTATTTTCTACCATTCAAAATTGTTGTTGATACAACAATGCTGAAGATACCCGTTGTAAAATGAGTTATCAAAACATTCTATCTGTATAGATTTTCAAAACTTCTTGCAGACTTCTATAAGGCATGAGTAAATCCTGTTGTTGCACTTGAACAAATGTCAGCGATTTTTGAGAACTACTTATATAAGAAAAAAGCAATGGATATTAGAACAGATCTAGAAGCATGATTTGGTTTTGCTGATTCTATGGAATGATCTGATCTATTCGATCCAATTCTTGTACAAATTGTTCTAGTAGGGGAACGTACAGGGAATATCGATGAAGTATTGTTGAAAATGGCATCGTTTTATGATGGTGCACTAGAAAATCAAATCAAAGCATTGATGAGTTTGATCGAACCAATTCTGATGGGATTTGTTGCGGTACTTGTTGGATGAATTGTGGCATCTATCTTCTTGCCGATGGCAGATCTTGTAAATACTATTGATGCAAAATAGCTACTAATAGATATAACAATCTCTTTTTATTCATTTGTTTTTTATGCGTAAATTACTTACTCATCCAGTTATATTTGTGGTCGCAATACTCTTGGTGGTGGGTATATTATTTACTGGTGCAAAAAAAGCAGATTGATTTTCATGGTTTGGATTGTGGACAAAAAATAAACATAATGCAATAAGTGACAATACGCTCTATGTCCAAAAAACTATAATAGATGAGACTATTATGGGGATTATACAAGCTCATACTATTCTTGGGAAGTGACTCACGTCTTTGACATTACCTTCATGAGGTGGTGGTGCATGAGGGACAAATACAATCCCATGATTTCTTGCAACATCCCAACAACTGCTAATGACAGATATTGTCGCATATTTGGAGAACTCACCAGATAGAGAAACAGCGCTTGATACGCTTGTATCACAACTCCAATACTATCAGGATAATGGTGGTATATATGCAACACAACTCCAAGAAATTATAGGAGAAAATACTGCAGAATACAATCGTTGTTCTGATGCGAAGACAGAAGCTGATAGTGTATTTTATCAATGACTTCGTGAAGGTGACGCTCAGTCTATGCAACAGGGTATGAGTGACTCTCAGACACACGCTGCATGCCAAGCTACTACAAGAGTTATAGTGAATGCTCATAAAGCTATGCTTGAAAGAGTTCAGAATAACACAACAGTAACTTCTAATTTATTGCAACTGCTCACACAAAATCGCGAAAGTATTATTACTCACTTTATGTTGTTTAAAGATACATATTTAGAAAAACTAATCACTGTCAGAGACTCTTTGCGTCTAGCGAGTCCAGGAACGAACTAGAGGATTCCAACGATATATGCCTGCTATGCAGGCATTTTTTCTTCGAAAAAAAGATGAGTAGAGTATGAGAGACAAAAATGGAAAAATCCTCTTGCAATTATTTTAAGAATAAATATTATGTTACATACTGCCAAAAAGCATGCGGGCATGATGTAATTGGTGTAGCATGGCAGAATTCAGCTCTGCCTGTACGGGTTCAAGTCCCGTTGCTCGCTTATTGATATCACATCATCGCATCATGAATATTCTTCTTGGACTTGTTTTTATAGCATGAGGTATCGCGATTACTGCATATAGTAGTTCATTATCTGACGCATTTTGAAGACGAGATCGAGCAGATCGTCATTTGGGTGGTACAACTCAATGATACGTCATCATCTGATTTATCATTATCATGGTGGGAGTTGTTGTTATGTTCGGTTGAGGAAAAAGTATCTCAACAGATGTAACTCAATGAATTCCAGTAGTAAAATAGTAGTTTGTGGGCAGGTGGCAGAGCGGTCAATTGCAGCGGACTGTAAATCCGCCGGGGAAACCCTACGAAGGTTCAAATCCTTCCCTTCCCAAATTACTATTCCTATAACACATAAAAATCCCTTGGGCCCTTAGCTCATTTGGCTAGAGCGCCTCGTTTGCACCGAGGAGGTGAGGAGTTCGACTCTCCTAGGGTCCACCAAAAAGGAACTATCTTCGGATAGTTCTTTTTTCATTCTATGAAAACTGTATATTGGAATATCTCATAAATTCTTTATATAATTTTATATTACTCAAACATGTTCATGAAACTTAAATTACTGACTATAGTTGGACTAGTATCAACTACAATATTACTTGCATGATGTGGTAGTAAAACAACTGCTATTCCTACAGAACAACCAAAAGAAGTTATTGTGGTTGCACAGACATGAATTGCACAAACTGGTACTATGCAAACATGAACTACACAACCATCATCAAAACCTACTAATGTGAAACTTTTTACAAATGAGTCAAAGTCAACTACTATTACAAGAGAGTCTATGATTAATGATATAAAAGATTTCAATAATAGTATGACTAATCCTGCAGACCGTATTGATATTAGTAAAATTACATCATCACAGCTTCCTTATTATATTGCAAAATTTCCACTTTCATTAACAAATGGAATAATAGAAAATATCTATGTGTATGTAAAATCTCTTGAAGGAATTGATGTAGCAACTCTTACAAAAATTAAGCAAGAGTTGCAAAATACATCTACTGATGCTCAATATATTATGCGAAATATCTTCCCTGATAGATGATATCCGCAGAAATGATGGTGATATGGACACTATGATCAAACATATGATATGCCACAAATCACAATCCCTGGTGCAATACAATCAAGAGTATTTGCATATTTTGGATGACAAGCTTTTCCTTTGACACCTGCTATAAGAATGTTATTCATAAAAAATAATTATCTTATAGGAATTACATATGCATATACAGATTACCTTTCAGAAGCATTTATGAATGGGTATTATGCTTATTATGATTGACTCCTTGCAAAGGGTAATAATAATCCAGATTTCACAACATATATAGTAAAGAACAAAACAGAGTTTGAAAAATGAGTACAAACTCTTGTACAAAAGATACAAACAGTAGTTGGTATACAATAATAAAAAAGAGCACTTAGTGTGCTCTTTTTCTGTTATATAGTAATCTATTATGGTGTTACTCTCTGTGTGTCTCTTGGAAACAATTCCGCATCTTTGGCATTTGGAAGACCGATAAGTTTTTGCACAAATCTTGCGACACCAAATCATCGTCCACCAGAATCAGGCATTCCATATTTAAATGCATCGAGATAATGTTTGAGACCTGGATTGTCAGGATTTACGTTTCTATCTTTCATTTGTTGGATAAGTGTATCGTAGTTTACTTCACGTCTTGTGATAGTTGCAAGTTCTACTCATTTGAAGAGAAGATCAGCTCTGTCAGTGACAGCCTTGTTATTTGGGTTTTGATAGTGATAGAATTTTGCATCTTCCCAAGGGAACTCAGTGGCGAAGACGAGGTCTGAACCATCATGTTCTTTTGCATATTCACAGATAAATATTTCTTCTGCTGGCAAAAGATCTAACTCTTTTGTGACATCAGTACCTGTGTGAGCAGAGTATAGTTCATGAATTTTTGCAAGTGAGTACTGAGGAATATTTTCTGGAATAAGTGGTTTTTCAGCTCAAAGAGCTGTAAGATATGTTTCTGCTTCTTGCCAAGTATTTGTAAGTGTATGTTTGATGAATCCTTCAGCTTGCGCTAATACTTCTGAAAAATCATTGATATATCACATTTCTGCATCGACCATAAGGATTTCAGACATATGTCTTGATGTGTTACTTTTTTCTGCTCTATATGCTCTTCAAATTTCATACACTCTTTCAAATACTGGTACCATAATTTGTTTGTAGAATTGAGGACTTTGTGCAAGATATGCTTTTTTATCGAAATAATCTAGTTCGAAAATTTCTGCACCTCATTCAGTAGGATACCCAATAAGTTTTGGCGAGTTGATTTGTGTAAATTGTTGTTTATCGAAGAACCCTCTTATATGCTTCTCAGCAATAGCAGCAACTTTGAAAATTTGATTGTATTATGGATGTCTGAGTGCAATTACTTTGTTATCATGGATTGTTTCAGGTTCAGCAGCGATAGCATCTTTTGAGATATCAATAGGGCTTGCATGTTCAACTTTTCTTATCACAGAAATTGTTGCATTGTTTACTTCTGCACCATATTTACTTTTTGGTGCTTCTACAACACTTCCAGAAACATAAATCACACTTCACATAAGACATCATTGTAGTTTTTCAATTTCATCTGGTTGTTCAAGAACTATTTGTGTAAGTCCATCAATATGCATGTATAAATTATTTAACTGCATTC
>CAXYYI010000027.1:0-7819 GCA_964293055.1 uncultured bacterium
TTCGTCCATATGTGAAGAAAAAAATAATACAAGCGCAAAAAATTGCTGCATGGCCAAGACCACAACAGGTTGCTGCCTATGTAGAGGATAGTATTTTTGCATGATGAAAACGTATTAGACCATATCTTATATATCTTTGATATAAGTTATATTGAGGAAGTAATGATAAAGAGGTTGTTCGCTTTAGTGGTGCTGCTGAGTTGATTCATACATTGGCGTTGATTCATGATGATATTATTGATAAAGGTACATTAAGACATAACAAACCATGTGTTCATACATTTGCTGCAGACTTGAATGCAAGTACTAATAAAGAACACCTATGAATGTCCCAAGCTATTTTAGTAGGAGATCTTGTTTATGCATGGGCGTATGATGTCTTGTATAGTGAGTATACGATTACTGCATCATACTTGCGTGATGCACAAAAACATATGCAAACAATGATTGAAGAAGTAGTATCATGACAGATGATTGATGTTGATACTATGGCTGGTGACCATGTAGATATTGATAAATTAGAAGCCAAAAATCATTATAAAACAGGGCAGTATACATTTACAAGACCTATGGTAACATGAGCGCTTCTTGCTGGTGCTGATAAAAAAGTCTGCAAAAATCTAGAAGCCATTGGAACACTCCTTGGTAAGGCATATCAAATGCGTGATGATATTTTGGATGTGACAATCGAAGAGTGAGATGATACATCACATTATGACAATAAAACAAAATTTTCAGATATTCAAGACGGACAACAAACATATTTGACTAACTATATCTATGAAAATGGATCATATGCACATCGTCTAGAAATTAGTAAAGCAATGGGGAAAAGACTCACACTACAACAAATTAGTAGATTGCGCAAGGTATTTGTAGAGTCAGGAGCTATAGCATATGGGAAAACACTCCTTGATGAGTATTTAGACAAAGCAGAAAAACTGATCAAAAAACTTCCAGTACAGAACGAGTCATATAAAATTCATCTCTATGAGATTATCAAACTCTTACATACTATCTAATATTCTCTATGTATCTTTGTACAAACTGTCAGTATGCTAGTGTTACAAAATTGTGAAAATGTCCTGATTGTGGATCATTTTGAACTTTTGTCCCAGATGTACACCATGATACTTGAAAATGAAAGAAATGAGGACATGGGCATAATCTTGCACAAGTTTCATTACGCGCGAGCTGACCAACTGATGCATGACACCCAATAACAGATGACTTATCTACAAATCATACAGCACAAAGTGCTGTATTTTATGCATTTCAGGATCAAGCATATCATAGAGTGTTTTCATCATGATATAAACAAGGTGGTATATATCTTCTTGGTGGAGAGCCATGAATTGGGAAGTCGACACTTGTATTACAACTGATGCAACAACTAGAATTACCATCGGTTGTCTATTTTTCATGAGAGGAACAAGCAAATGAGATTATTCGTAGACAACAAAGAGTCTGTCAAAAAACTTTAGATAATTTGACTATCTATCATACAACATCACTTGAGGATATGATTGCGACACTTGATGCACAAAAAGTATCATGTGTTATTATTGATAGTATCCAAACAATTTCCTCATCGGAAAATGACTCTCTTGCTGGATCGCCAAACCAAGTAAAATATTGTGCAGATGCACTTGTAAGCTACTGTCGTACGCATAATATATCACTTCTATGTCTCTGACATGTCACGAAATGAGGTGAAATTGCAGGTCCAAAATATCTTGAACATATTGTGGATGTTGTCTTGTATCTTGAGGGAGATCGTTATGGACAATATCGTACGTTGAGATGTAGCAAAAATAGATTTGGTGGCACTGATGATGCAATTGTGTTTCGCATGACAGAGCATGGTTTGGTTGTCGTATGAAGTGATTTTCGTGTGCGAGAAGATGATACACCACACTCTTGAAGAGTATTGACTGTGTGACTTGAAAATGGACGTCCGATTTTAGTCCATGTTGAAGCGCTTTTGACCAAAAATTATACAAATCATCCACAAAGAACAGCACTATGAATAGATCCAAAAAGATTACAACTAATTATTGCAATTTTAGAAAAATATTGTGGTTGTAGATTGTTTCAGTTTGATATATTTGTAAATATTCCATGAGAGTTTACGTTTTATGATAGTGGTGTTGATGTCGCTATTGCAGCGGCAATTTATAGTCAATACAAAAATACGTTACCGACGCCGTGAGCAGTATATATTTGAGAGATTGGTCTATCTGGCCAAGTTGCTAAATCAAAACTTCATGAAAAGAGAAATGGTATTATTACACAACCCCTAATTTGCTTAGATACAGTTGGTAAGAATATTAAAGATATATTGGGGTAGGATAAGTGTGAAATATTAGGTCATTTTTTGCGTTATTGTCTATTATATTTCCCAAAAACTTCTCTTGCAATATGCTACCAATTTATGTTATATAGAGGGTATTATAGAGCTATTTATTATTTCATATAGTTATTCATGGTTTTAGAGAGCGCTCAACAACCTGTTAAGAGAGGAAGAGGAAGACCAAGAAAGAATCCGCTTCCAGAAACATCAACGCCAGCACATGCTGCGCATCATAGTTCTACAAAACAGACACCACCTGCATCAAAAAAATCTGTTGCAAAATCTGCTATGCATGATTCTATGACATGGGAAGAAGAACTAGCAGCTTTCGAACGTCGTAGTAATAAGTCTGGTGTATTAACACTTCTCGTACTTCTATTAGGGATTGCACTTGTGTGATATGGAATGTATCTCAAACTTCATCAAGCAACATGAGATGAAGAACCACAAAATATCACAGCAACAACCAAAACAGACGCATCAAAAAATGCAGTTGATTGATCTAGAACAAATGATCAACAACAGGATGCAGCACCAACACAACCTTCTACAAATAGTGACACATTGATTGAAGATTATTTTTCTCGTGTAAATAACTGACAAACTGATAAGCTTGCAGAGTTGCAAGATAGCTCATTCAAATCAGTAGCTACATTGAGGAATTACTATAATACTGATCGTCTTAGTACATTCATAAAAAATACAGTTGGTGGAATCAAAATTGAAGATATGAAACCTGTGACAGAAGACCCAGTGCTCCAAAGAAATCCAAATGCAAAAGCATATGATTTCACTATGGTGTATACACTGAAAAGCGATGAAAAAGAGTATCGTGATACATGGAGATGATATACAGTACAAAAGGGTAGTGGTGTTGTCATCAATGGATTCTTATATTCAGGTACTGGTGTATCACAAAGTCCTTTCTTTCAATTTGCCAAATTCGGTATCAAATAACACTTTTACATAGTATGCTTTCATTGTGCTATGAAAAGAGTGCTCCTTGGAATTATAGCTATATCAACAATAATCTGTGGTAGTCATTCATTTGCTACGACAGATTTTTTGTCACTTCTTGAAAGTAAAAATTATAATACTCAAGAGATACTTCAAGCTGATCGTGTAAAAAGAGATATAGTTGCAGAGATGTTGAATCTTGTAGATTGTCATGATTGTCATAGACCATCACAAAGTATTATGCAGACACTGACACAATCATGGTGGACTGATTTTCGTTTGTATCCAGGAAAAAATTTTGATGATGTTGTATATAATACAGCTATATCAAAAGACAATATGTACTACTGTATTGCATACGTAGGAAATAAAGGATATATGAACTGATACCCAAGGTCAACTAGTCCATTGTGTTCTGGGAAGTTTTGTGGATGATTAGATATTACAAATGCAGACTTAATCCAAACTATTTTCAATATCACAGCGCAGACATTTTATAATCAATATACAGCTGATCGAAAATCAATTGCATCTCGATTACAATCACAACCACAATCAGTACAAAATGCATTTGATCTCAAAGATCGTGCTATGATTATATCGTCAAATCAAGCTTGTAAAAACAGTTCTTGATGTGCTATTACAAGTATTGATGCACTACAAGCATATGCAAAATACTGTACGTATGAGTCAGACAGTTGTGGAATGCGTGAGTTGTCATTTGCAAAAAAAGGACAATGGCCAATCTCAGAGATGAATATACTCTTACAACAATGAGTGTTTACACCTACAGATATTCAAAACCTCAATATAGAAAATTATGCATCTGGAAGATTTGTTTTGGAGATGCTCTGACGTGTAAAATCTCGTATGCAATGTGTTGATGATGATGATCAGGATGATGATGGTATAAAGGATTATCAAGATAATTGTTATCTGACACCAAATACTTCACAACATGACTTAGATAATGATACTATCTGAGATGTATGTGATGATGATATAGATGGTGATACGATAAAGAACCCAGTAGGTGTAGTTGATGATTTGGGAAATATTCGTTATGAAATTATAAAAAACTACCAACAAAATACGCAGAATCCAGCGATAGATAATTGTCTTTTTGTGCCAAATAAAGACCAAACAGACAACGACTCAAATAATGTATGAAACGCTTGTGACATAGATAATCATGTATGAATTCGTATTCAACCAAAACAACTGACACAAGATCGTTTTGTGTTTGTTGCTCAATATTCATGATCTCTCACCAATTTTAATTGGTTCTTTGGTGATCAAAATACGTGATCTTGAGAGGTGGTGACGCATACGTATGCTCAACCAGGGCAATACACAGTGCGTGTTGAAGCAACAACTCCAGTAAATCCAATTGTATCAGCCTATACGACAGTTACTGTATTGGGGTCTCGTGCTGCACTTTTACCAAACAAACTTGTACAACATGTTGGGGAAAGAGTAGGGTATGTTATCCAACTACAAAACTTGCCAGTACAAAATATTGATTATGTTGATATACAGCGAGGCGATGGACGTAGTCGCCAACTTCGTTGACAAGAAATTACCTCATTTATTGATACATATCTTCAACAATGATGATATGCAATTTATGGGACAGTCTATACATTGGATGGTAAGTCATTGCCTATAGGTGCATATGTGACTGTTCTAGGAGGTGACTTCTGTATGCCATTTAATATGTCATACCGAGCATGACATTGTGATATGAATCAAGATAGTGTGCCAGATATTTGTGATAGTGATATAGATTGAGATAATTTACCAAATCAATTATGACTTATTCGTTATGAAAACGTAGATTGTTCATATAATACAACCAATACAAATCCAGTCACATATACAGGTGCATGATGGGATAACTGTCCTTTTGTGTTTAATCCAAATCAATGACCATGTGTTCCATTTACGTGATCGCAAAATATTGATACGGATAGTGATGGAATACTAGATCCAGTCGATCAATGTCCAACAATCCCAGAAACAATCAATGGTACTCAAGATCAAGATGGATGCCCAGAATTTGACGTAACATTCTCTTTCCCTGGTACGACATTGCAACCATGAACATGTCTTGCATGTCCATGTCAATATGCACAAAATGATTCAACACTTGCCCCATGAGACCGCGTCAAAGCAGTACTGTATGATAGTTGAACAAATCAATATGTAACAGAGTCTGACTGGTATACTGTGCCATAGCGATAGCGACCAGTCGCAAAACAGGGGCGAAATGCTTTTTGTCAATAACCTATAGTGTGTGAGTATGTAAATGACTATGCCCTTTGGGCATCCGACCTTCGGTCGGTTTTCATAGATATCATATGTTATATAGGTTTAGATACTGATATATGCGATATTGCTGTCATAAAAATAATATTCTCATAGATAGAAATATTTGGAGTAATCATAAAAAAATGTAAATAACGCCCCTAAATCTTACATCTTATATTTTACTGATATATTATGAACTATCGATTAATTAAATCAGAACCATATAAGTACTCACGAGAACAATTTTGCGTTGATAAAAAAACAATGCGAGATGGTGTGAGAAATTTTCAAGCCCGCAACAATCTCAAATCTATGAAAAAATGAGACTTATGTTTTCGATATCATAGCAACGAGTGAAAAGAAATAGTCGGTATTGCAGAGGTAGTTAAAGAAGCATACCCTGACCCAACGGCTATATGACTAGATGGACAACCAGAAAAATGAGATCGAGTTGTTGTTGATGTCAAACCATATAAGAAACTATCATCACCAGTCTCATTGGAGACGATTAAAGCTGATCAAAATCTTGAAAGTATCTCACTTCTCAAGCAACAACGCCTCTCTGTTGCTCCAATTACAAAAAAAGAATGGGAGTATATTATGAAGTTAGGAGGGTAGAGGTTAGTCAATTTAGTTACTTTTATATTTATGGGTTTATCTTTAAAGTTCCGAAAAAATATTACCAAACTATGACAACTTCCATATATTGGACTGGTTATTTTGTGTATTGCTATGATTGGTGCAATGCATGGATCTATAAATACGATCCCAGAGCAAGTATATAATTGGTTTACTATACCACAGGTGATATATAGTGGGACATTTTGGATAAGTGATACGGTACTGTTATGTACTGCTATCTTTGCAAGTTTTTTCTTTGGAAGTATTATTAAGTTCTTGTACTATAAACCGCGTCCAGAGGCACAAAAATATAATAATCGTTGGCAAAAAATAGATGCATCATCGTTTCCGAGTATTCATACTGCCAATAGTTTGATTCTTGCATTTTTTGGTCTGATGGCAAGTGGAGGATTGGTAATACAAAATGCTCCTATATGACAACAAATTATAGTTCAAGTAGTCTTACCACTTTTTTGGATTCTCTTCTATCTTACAATTAGCTATTCTCGTGTAGTACTCAAAAAGCACTACTGGATTGATTTATTGGGTGGTACTATTTTTGGATCACTTATTGTTGCGTGAGTTATGTGGCAAGCTGATACAATTATTGCAATTGTGTGGAATATGATTAATGCATTTTTATCATGGTTTTCTATTTTATAAAAAAGTTCGATATTGCTAACTTAGATATGAAATACTTCCTCGAGGCGTATTATTCGTTTCATATCATTATTACTATCTTTAGTTAGTAATCTCAAACTATCTTGTAAATATGATGTATTTATAATCTGAAAAACTCATTTCTCAATATTTTCCTCTTGCAATCTTGCTATAAATCATATAGTATGCAATTATGAAAATAACAGAACTAAAGCAGTTTTTTGATTATCATCCGGTGTTTGATGAACACCCACAATTTTTAGTAGATGAGATAAAAGCAGCTGCAAGTGGTTATATCCACTGAAAAGACTTAGAAGAAATTCAAAGAACATATGAGTTTGCATTTCAAGCGCATGGCGAAGGGAAAAGACTTTCATGAGAACCATATATTGTCCATCCACTACAAGCAACGATGTATTTGATGGATCTCAAACCTGATCTACCAACTATTCAGGCATGTATTTTGCACGATGTATTAGAAGACACGGAAGTGACATACGATGAGATGGTTGCAGAATTTGGCAACGAAGTTGCCGATCTTTGTGAAGGTCTTGTAAAAGTGTCGAAAATCAAATATCGTGGTGAGGAGAGACAGATTGAAACATTGAAAAAAACGTTTCTTGCGATGGGAAAGGACCTTCGTGTGATTTTCATTAAACTTGTTGATCGTATTCACAATATTCAAACACTCCATTATCATCCAAAAGAAGAAAAGCGTCATCGTATTGCGGAGGAGACGTTGCAGATATATGTACCTATAGCTAAGAGATTATGATTGTATCATTATCAACAATTTCTTGAAAACTGAGCATTTCGTAATCTTCATCCAAAAGAGTTTGACCAAATTATGGACTACTTAGATAGACGTTTCCTCAACCAAAATGACGTAATTCAAGATGGAATTAAAAAAATTCAAAC
>CAXYYI010000028.1:0-7723 GCA_964293055.1 uncultured bacterium
AAATACTGATTTTATTTGTATTTCCAATAGGAAAATATAAAAATGATTTCATGACAGATCAGACTCAAACATCATCATTACAAAATACGACACCTTCTGTATCATGAAGATTTTTTCCCACGTCTACAAAACGCTGAATCGTATGGATACTTTTGTGATGAGCAACTTTACGAATAGTATTTGCTTATCTTCGCCAAGCACCATGAGAAGCATTTTGGGCATATGCACTTGTCTATTTTCTTATTCCACTTATTTCAAGTACACCTGTTGCCAAGCGACAAACATATATTGGTATAGGATGATGACTCCTTGCAACTATTGTAATTTTGTTATGAGGATTTGAAAGTTTTGCACACTGGGCTGGTTGATTAAGTATATTATGAATTTTGTATAGTATAGATCAACACAGAGAGATTATCCAAAGTAAACAAAAAGCAACATCATGGCATATGGCATATGTTCATAGTGCAGCATTTTGTATGAGTGCCGCAATCACAGTATCACTCAGTCTTATGTGAAAGTGAGAAAATTTCTCTCTCACGTGTGATCAAGTGCGTGAAACTATCAATACCCATATGGCAACTTTTATGAGTCCACTACGTTTTACAACTGCACAAGTAAGTCTTGTACAAGAATGAATCAATACTTTTTTTACACAAAGTCCGCAAGAAGTTATACAAACACAAGTACAATCACAAGTAGTATCCCAACTAGAACAACAAGTATGAGAAACATCGCTTTCAGGTATCAATTTCTCATGACTTATAGATCAACAACAATATGAAGAACTACAAAAACTCTTGATTACAAACACTGCTTCGACAAGTTCAAACCAAAACACACAACAAAAAAACCCTCAAGCAAATGAGAGTTTTCTATGACACTATAAGTCACTACTTCTTGACACACCACTAGATACAAAACAAAATCTTGATAAGAAAATTTGTAATGTTGTTTTTGATCAAATTAGTGACTGGTATAAAAAACCATGATTTAAAATATCTATTCTGCTGACACTCGTATTATTTTTCTATCCATTGATGAGATTTTTTATAGTCATTTATTCTGGTATCTTATCACTAATCTATAGTGGATTGAAAAGAATAGGTGTTCTCAAAACACAATCTGAAACAATCACAAAAGATTCATGGATATTGTAGTATTATAGTCTACTTCTTTTGTGGGTATGCTTTATCCAAATTCTGTGATAAAAACTCTTCACTAGTTTTGTCCGCATATGTAGTTTCTAGTTGTTTATGATGAGGACTTTGCAAAGGGATAAGAGCTAATCTATCTTCCCTTGCTGTCAACCATGTTGTAATGTTTTGTGGCTTTTCCGATGCGAGTTGTTGAACAAATTTTTCAAATGCTTGTACATCAAACCCTCATTGTGATTGATCTGTTGTACGGAAGTAATCAAATAATTGCCATATTTTGTCTTTCGCAAACTCATTAAAAAATGGGTTTTGTTCTTTTGGTAATCACGTATAGAGTTGTTGTAATCTTTGGACAGCAAACTCAAATCTTTCTATAGTCTGTGATCAACTATTAGAACACATATCACGAATAGCAAAAAGTGACTCATAACGAGATACACCACGTTCATTGTTATATTGTCCTTTATCAACAAATGCTGTTTTCCCTGCAAAATAATCAAAAACTGGATCTTGTTGTCACTCCTGATATGGTATTACAAAATTTATAAGAGAGTTATAAACTCTTGTTGTATGTAATGTATGGTCTAATCATGCATGTACTAAATCTCTTGTACGCAATTGATCATCAGATAGTGCACGTAGTTTATTTTGTTTTCATTCTACTGCTTCTTGGAAGACTGTTGTATCATAGGTTTTTTGAGATAAGTTTTCTTTCCATGCATCGACAAAAACGTCTTTATGAGAAGCAACACGCTGCATCATTGCATCCAATGGTACAAGTTTTCAAGGTAGTGTATATGTTGCTCTTTGCATTATATTATTGTTTTTATCAGCACTTCATGTCCCTTGTTTTGCACCAATATCTGTAATTGTTACTTTTCATTCTGATGATATTACCATCTGTCATGCAATTCATTTTTGTGTATGATATTTAATAATCATATTTCCTTTATCATCATATGTCACAGCATCCATATCTGTATCCATAATAATATTTTCACCTCATGCATCCATTGCGTCAGCGATTTGCCCAAAATACATTTCAGCAACTTGTTTTTTTGCTACATATTGCGTTTCTTTTAGAAAACGTTGTTGAATAATTCTATTCAATACAATCATATTTGGTTTCATCTCTTTTTGATCTGGAGTCAATTTATTATGTGGAGTATTTTGCAAAGTCATAAATAAGCTTGGATTTTCTTTACACGCTTTTACAAATTTAATAATTGCAGCACCTGTTTGGTTCATTTTATCCTCTTTCACAACTCACTGCAAAAGATACTGTATATCTTTTCGTCCAAATTCTTGGAAGTTCAATGTTTGTTGTTGCAGATATGTCAAACTAATATCTTCTAGTCCATCTTGCAATGTCTTTGGTCACTTTGTCCCTGCTTCTTCCTTTCGCATCCACTCTTCTCCCAAATGAGTATTCATTGATGTATTAAGTAATTTTTGTAGCTTATTTTCTGGATCAAAATATTGTCTTTCAAAAGCTGCAAATGCACCACGAAAACTTACCTTATTACGTGGTCTATCATTTGGCATAGTTACAGATCCATCCATTTTTCTATCAGGATCTCCTTTTGCATATGTTCTTCTATCAACTGTCTTTTCAGTTAGTGCTTGTGCTCAATAGTCTGCATTGAATTGTGTCAAAAGTTCTTGTGGATCTTGCCCTGCCAAGATATTTTTCATATCAGCTGGCATCTGATCAGGATTTTGCAATGCATAGACATATTGTTTATATGTTTTGTCTGGATCAGTAATTCATTGCTCAGCTAACTTCTTTTTCCCATCCTCAGATAGTTTTATTTTGACTGAAGCAAGTTGTTCATCAGATAGATTAAGTGGTGCTTTTTGGAGGTTTGCAAGAATTTTATTATTCGTATTTCTCAATGTCTCTATCTTCAATTGTTTTTCTGTTTCTTGTGTTTTCAATTTTTCATTGAGTTGTGTTTTATCAGCTGCTTCTTTTGCTATATCTGCGGCTTTTTGTTTATCGAACTCCTCTTTTGCTGCTATATCTGCGGCTTTTTGTTTATCTAACTCCTCTTTTGCTGCCTTCTGGCGTGCTCTTATTAAAATTTGGTGATCTATTATTGCATTTTCTAATTTTCATTTTGGTTCTTTGAGAATCGCATCTATATCTTCTTGTGACAAAAGAAAAAAATCTTTGATCACTTCTGCTTCAATATTCATTTCATCACATATATCTGTAATATGTCCTACTTGCGATAAAAGTTTATCAAGAGAGTTGATACCTTGTGACTGTTGTGCTTGTTCAATTTTTTTGACAATTTGTGTCGCATCTTCTTGCGACATACCGATCATATTTTTTTGCAAAAACAAAACCGCTTCACGTGTATCATGAGTTGAGTTTTGTTGTTCGTGATTCTGTTCTAATTTCTGTTCTTCTATCATCACGTCTAGCGAGCAAATAATATAGATTGCTTCATTAGTATACTCTATTTTGTGCCAAAAAGCAAAAAAAGGAAGACTTTCTCTCCCTTTTTTACTAATGATGAGTAATGATATCAAAAATTACTTATTATAGACCAATGTTTTCGGTTCACCAAGCGTATTTCTGATCGTATCTATGAGTGATTGTGTCGTACTTTGCGCATATGGCAATGATATAGTATAGGCAGCCCATTTTTTTTCAAGTGCAACGAGTTGTAGTTTTTGTTCTTGTGTCAGATTACCATATTTTTGTTTGGTTTGCACTAGTTGGTCAACTATTTTTGTATCAGCATCAATAGCTTTGTCCCATGCTTGTACTTCTTTAATAAGCGCTTGCACTTCTTGATCAGAAAGTTTCTTGCCAAGTTGTTTTTCAAAAATCTCCTTGAACTGCATATTTAATCATGCTATGTCATTGTTTACTTCTTGCAGTTTTTTAGCTATCTGTTCTTTCTCTGTTTTGATTTTTGCAATTTCTCAATCCTTTTTCGCTATATTCTGGTCTATCTGTGCAATTTCTCAATCCTTTTTCGCTATATTCTGGTCTATCTGTGCAATCTCTCAATCCTTTTTCGCTATATTTTCCTCTATTTTTTTTGTCTCTGCTAAAAGTTTTGCGCTTTCTCTCTTTTTGAGCGTAATAGTTTTGAATCTATCAAGCATTTCTGCTTCTGTCGCAAATTCTCATTTTGCAAGTTTAGCTTTGTATTTTTCCAACAAAACGAGTTCATCTTTACTTACCATAAATGCTGTACCATCTGCCATAGTCACCTTTTCTGTATATGATGGATCTTGTGGGTCAGTTTCTTTATCTGTTGTGATAGACTTTTCAGTTTTCTTTGTTGTGTCGACTGCACTAGTTCATTTTGATTCTTGTGAAAATGCAGGAGTCGTCACAGCGAATGTCGTCACAGTCAAAGCCATAGCGATTTGTTTTTTAAAACCGGACAAAAAACGCTTCTCTTCCGCTAGAAAATTAGTTACTTCTTGTTTTTCTGCCATAGTTACTCACTCAAGAGTATTCATATTAGGCATATCATTACTATTTTTTACCCCATCCAATGCCATCTATCACAGCGTATTAGGACATAAAAAAACTGTACAATTATCATCTAATTATACTCGGAAGTTTTTTTTTGTCAAATAGAAATTAATACCCCAAAATATTCAACATTTGTTCTGCATCTTGTTCTGGTGCAAACTCTGTGATAACTTGTTTACCGTCTACTTCATCAATAATAATATGTTGTGGCGCTGGGATGAGACAGTGTTGAATACCTCAGTATCCACCTATTGATTCTTGATATGCTCATGTATGAAAGAATCACACATAGAGTTCATCCTTTTCACCATATACTGGAAGAATAATTTGATCATCTTTATTATCTTTGTTGTAATAGTCTTCACTATCACATGTAATACCACCGAGATTTACATGCATATATCATTTATTCCAAAGATTCAAAGGCAGCATAATGAATTTTTGCCCTATTCACCAAGTGTCTGGAAGTGTTGTAATAAAACTACTATTGATCATGTATCGAGTTTCTTTTTCATTTTGTCTTTTGGTTCCAATAATTTTATAGATAATTGCTCCACTTTCCCCTACTGTATATGATCCAAATTCTGAAACAATATGTGGTGTTTTCACATCATTTGCATCACAGATATGTTGGATAGTCCAAACAATTTGATCAATCATATACTCATAATCATACTCCATATCCAATGCTGTATTAATTGGGAATCCTCCACCAATATCAAGATAGATCAAGTCTTTACACTCATATGAAAGGTCACAATACACCTCACTTAATCTTGAAAGTTCACTCCAATAGTATGCACTATCTTTGATTTTTGAGTTAATGAAAAAGTGTACCATCACAAGTTGGAACTTCTTTTTCTTTTTAATTTGTGACTTATAAAATTTGACTACTTCTTTTGCACTCATACCCAGTCTTGAAGTATAGAGTTCTGCTTTTGGTTCTTCTTCAGTTGCAATACGAATACCAATTTTTATCACCCCAGTATCAATAAACTTTTCTAAGTTCCCAAGTTCTTTTTCATTATCTAAGACAACGATAATATTTTTGAATCCATCTTTCCATAAATTCACAATATTTTCTAGATATAAGTCACTCTTATATCCATTACAGATAATCATAATATCTTTTGTGATTTTTTTATCTGCAAATAATTTTCTAATCAATAAAATATCATATGCTGATGATATTTCTAATTGTGCACCTGATGCGATAGCCTTATTAATAATAAAACTAAAATGAGAACTTTTTGTACAGTATGTATAAAAATACTTCCCATGATACTTTTGCTTATGCATAGCTTTTGCAAAATACTCTTGTGCTTGTTCAATCTGTTGTTGCACTCTCGGTAAGTATGTAATTTTTAATGGAGATCCATATTTTTTTACCAACTTCATCAGATCAAGTCCATGAAATGTCAGTGTATTATTTTTTTTGATATCAAAACCTTTTGATGGAAAATCATAGGTTTGTTGCATCAAGTCAACAAACTTTTGGTGTGACATAGAGGAATTTTTATAAAGAATCTAAAAAATATTATGTATGCTTCATTATACGATGAAAACAAAAGTCATCTATAGGGTTTTACTAACAAATCGCAAGGGGTTTTTATATATTTTTACCCTACCTTCCTACTCTAGCTCCTTCTTCACTTCCTCATAAATACGAACCATAGCTCGAGTATCTTGTGTACAGTACTCTAGGAGATTTTGTGTTTGTTGTTGTATAGCTGTTGCATCAAATTGATTTGTAACAATTTTCATCAAAGTATCTGCAGCAAGTCCACCATGTCAGATAGCCATAGTATCATAGCTAATATCTGTCATCACTGGAAGTACTTTTTTGATTGAAGCAGAACCATGGAAGTCACGATGAAAATAGTGTAACTCACTAAATATTTCCATAAGATCAAATGTATTTTCATTGATATATTGGCATACTGTTTCATACTGAGGATACTGTTGTGCAATTTCAGTATTTCTTGTGTTCTCAAATCACTTATACCAGACAATATACGTTCATTTCTGCTCTCCTGATCATCACAAATCACGCATCAAATTTGCAACCACGCGACTATTATCTGTCTCTCATGGTTGAATAATATCTTGCATATGGGTTATTGTTCCATCTGCTTGTAGCAAATGTATTGAGTACTGCACAACAACTTGTTGCCATGGTCTTGTCCCATCCAGCAATGGTATTGGTCGACTTACTGTTTCATAATCGTAGAAATATAATGGGAATTCTAATCACACAAAAAGTGCACGAATATGATCTGTATCAACAATATTTTCTCACTGTTGCCATAACGATATATACTTACTCGCTTTTGTTTCTTCTTGTTTATTCGAGAAAAGTTGTACTCTATCTTCTTCCGACAGTCATGCGATCATATGTTTATTTTGATGATACAACAATGCTTTTCCATCTCTAATTTGAGGAATATGCCAAATTGATCATGGTTGTGATTTTTCTCAGAAGAATGTAAAATGATCTTCCCCACTATATGGGAAAACCCCTACAAAGTCCTCTCTTGATTTTCACAAATGCGTTGTAATCATAGTAATTGTTTCCAAAATTTTATCATCATCTCGCAACTCATCTGTCACCTCTTCCATCACAAGAAGTTGTGATGCATCTATAGGTCATTGTTTGGTATAATCTTTGTTTAAATATACAACCATAGCTCTTCCAGAATACTGATCTCAAAGAACTTTTTTCAGCACAAAGTGCTGAAAACTTATATCAGAGGTAAGCTCCTCAACCAAAGGATTTTCTGCTGTCTTCTTTCTCACACTATTTTTTGCTTTTACTTCCCATAGATCGTATGTTCATTCACTATTTTTGACAAGATAATCTGTCTTTACAAAAAGATTATCATAACAGATTCATGCTTGATAGACAACATCAGGCTTTTTTGCAAGTGCTTCATGAGTATTGGCATGATATGAACTATACCAATCACTATGCGCACGATGCATTTTTTCGACATTGATCGTAATCAGTTGTGTATTTTGTGATTGCAAAAAAACTTGTACCTGATCTTCAACAGCTTTTCAGACA
>CAXYYI010000029.1:0-7680 GCA_964293055.1 uncultured bacterium
ACATGTATAGGATTATTTAGTTTTTCTTCTACATAATTTCGATAATCTTGAGGTGTATCAATATTTATTCTATCCATATCGGTTATAAATTCTATCAACCTTGGATTAAAATTTTTATGTCATATAATTTTTTTATAACGTTGTTCTTTATATATCTCATCTATCATTTCTGGTTTTAAATTACTATGTCGTATATGATTATAGAGTATTTTTGCTTTATCTAGAGGACTTAATTTATTAATTGTTAATAAAAACTCATTTTTATCAATTTTTTTTGAAAAAAAAATTGGACTATGATGTATTCAACTCAAAAATATATTTGTCCTCGAAGTCAAAACAAAAATCTTATTTTTATCCTTCTGTATTCTTAAAATAAAATCCATGATATGAGAATCTTTTTTATTTTCTATTGCTTCAAAATAATTACTTCATAAAAAATCATCATAATAAAATATTTGTTTTTTATCTTCTACATATACTTGTTCTGCTTCATTCAAGGAATTTTCTATATTTATAAACTGATAACCTTTTTGTATAAACTGTAAACATATATTTTTTGCTAGTGTTGTTTTCCCAATTCCTGGTTCTCAATCTAATATTATGATTCAATGATTTTTTTCTAGACATTTTAATGCTATATTATAATCAGCTGTTTCAACATACATCGCAGATTCTTCAATAATTTGTTTAATTTTAAATTCACTACGTCATGCAATAGCATTACTTATGATTCTTTTATAAACATTAGTACTTTTTATCCATAATTTATAATATTTTTCTTCAATATCAGGGTGTTTCTGAATTAAATAATTAAGTTCTTTTTGTCATAATATATCAGTACTATTTTTAATATATACGCCAAGAATCTGCTTAAGACTTTTTTTATCCGAGGGAGATAAATCAACAGATGTTGCAAGAATATATCTTTGAGGATTTAATTTTTTTACTTTAGGTAGTTCATCCGTTTTTATTTTTTGTAATAATCATTGAATGCCTGTTTTTAGATAATGTTTTGCTTGAATGATATGAGTTTTTTGTTTAACATAAAATCTACCATCAATTCCTTGATCTTTTCAATTTTTAAATCTTTCAACACAACATTGATTTTCTTCTGATATTAAATCACATACAAGAATTTCAAACTCCTTATCATTAAGTTCATGAAAATCATAACACATATACATGTCTATTATATATAAATATTTTCACCTCGCTCATCATAGTTATTTTATTATCTGTGTCCATAACAAATACAACACTCTTTCCCCCTCTTCCCTTGCACTCACAAGGCAAAAAACTAGTATAGATGCTAGTTTAGTTAGTCAATCTATAGCTGTATGCAATATACTATAAAAAATATCGCGGGTATTGAAGTGATTTTTGCACCGATGCAGGATGTGTCATCGACAACTGTTGAAATCCTTGTCAAAGCATGATCTGTGTATGAAAGTAAAGAGACAAATGGACTTAGTCATTTTCTTGAACATATGTTTTTCAAAGGTGGAAAGACGTATACAACAGCACAAGCTGTGGTAGAAACGATGGATGCACTTGGTGGTGAATTTAATGCATTTACTGGTAATGATTATGCCTGATATTATGTAAAAGCTGCGCCTGAGCATGTGTTTACTGCACTACCAGTACTTGGTGATATGATGGTACACGCAACGTTCCCTAAAGATGAGCTAGAAAAAGAAAAAGGTGTAGTAATCCAAGAAATCAAAATGTATGATGATAGACCAGACGCAAAAGTAGCAGAAGCATGGGATAGAAATTACTTTGGTGACAATAGTTTCTGACGACCAATTATATGACCTGAAACAAATGTCTTACGTTTTACGCAAGATGATCTTTTCGCACACAAAGATGCACTGTATACAAAAGACAATCTGATCATCACAATTGCAGGTCGTATTGATGATATGGATAGTATCGCACATCATATTGCAACACTTTTTGGTGCATTACCAGAGAAAACAACACTTCCAAGACCTCATTATAATCCAGTACATCCACTCAATACGCGAGATATGATCACACAAGGAACAAACCAAAATCATCTTGTCTATGGTGGGCCATGATTCCATCATGATGCATCAGAAACATATGCTGCCAAACTTCTTGCAAACATAGTAGGATGAACAATGTCTTCAAGACTCTTTCAAGAAGTAAGAGAAAAAAGATGATTGTGTTATTACATAGGATGTAGTCACTATGCACACCCAGTACATGGGACATTTCTCATCAGAGCATGACTTGCAAAAGAAAATTATGCTGAGTGAGTGAGTACTATTCAAGATGTTCTCAAAGCCGCTGCATCATCAGATATTACAGCAGAAGAACTGACAAAAGCACAAGGAAATATTCTTGGTAAGATCCAAATGGGTATCGAAACATCAGATCAAATGGCTGATTTCATTGGTTCACAATATCTCTTATACAACAATATCACAACACTCCAAGAGTTACTCATACAGTATAAAGCTGTAACACTCACAGATATCCATACTATTGCTCCTCGTCTCCATCCTGACAATCTTTATGGATGTACGATTGACTAGAAACATATTAATTGCTATCTAAAAATTTTCAAAAGAAAAAACACCCATAGAAACGTGGGTGTTTTTCAATATCTTCAAGCAGGTTTTGGATTCTGCTTTTTAGATTTTTTACTACGGGGTTCTTTTTTGACCTCATAGTAGTCTTCCTCACTAACCAAACTCACTGTTGAAGAAAGGATAGTTAATGTAAATAACATATTCACAATTGGTAGAATTACTATCAGTAATCGACCAATAAAATCACCCGTTTTATTTCTTCGTATCTCTTGCAGATTGATCACTGCAGATATAAGATATAAAACCACAAACACGATAATAAGAAATGTTTTCATAAGTTTACGGTTTTGATTGGTTTTCGGATTCAACTTCTTTTCTAAATACATTGAAGGGAGATTTTTCACTTATTTCTAATAAACTCCCGTCTTTAATAGACTCATTACATGTAGTTTGTATATACTTACCACATGGACAAGTAAGACCGTCTTGTGTAGCAGTTAAAATGCCATCACTATGTTCACTTCTTTTACAACCATTGTGTCCACAACAGGTAAGAGGATGAAACATACCATCTTTTTGATACTCATTTATAGCATCAACTTCTTTTTGTGTAAATATTTTTTGTCCCATAGTATATTTTTTTATATAGGGAAATTGTAGTAATAAAAATACCAATTACAATAAAAAAAGAGTACCATTTTTAGTACTCTTTTTAGATGTATTCTTTATTACTCTTGACTCCAAACTATCTTTCTTTCACCGTTCATCACTTTGAACTCATGAGCTCTGACACGTATTTTGTCACCGATATTGTAGACATCTTTTCGTGCAATACCTTCTGGTACTTTGATAAAGTTCTTATGTAGGAGACCATCAATTCCTCTGACGATCACAAAGAGTCCATAGTTATATTTGAGTTTTACAATCCCATCATACCAGTCACCTATCACCAAATCATCCAATGTAAATGTTTTTTTCGTAACGACTGGAATACCAACATTATTGATCTGTGGTGAGATTCTTGCATCCACTGTTGATGCAGCCGAGGCTGCCTGCTGCGAAGCAGCAGTAGGTGTCGATCCTCACGCTTGTGCAGGTGCTCATGCAGATGCAGATTGTCACGCTAGTGTCGGTTGGTTACTTCATCATTGTCCTCATGAAGTTGATCACATAGCTCATGCACTTGGTGAAGTTGCTGTTTGTTGCTGCAATGCTGCTTCTTCTTGTTGTGCTTTTTCCATAGCTTTTTCCACTGGAGAGAATGTTTTATTCGACCAAATTTTAATCAGTTCTTCCAATTTTTCACGCTCCATAGCATAACGTTGACGAGATTGCGTGCGGATTTTATCTTTGATCTCTTGTGAAAGTTCTGGCTGTCCAAGCGGCAGTGTCGACATACTGAATGGATCAGACATAATACCATCTACCATCAAACGCACATATGCACGGAACTTCGGAATAGAAATCAAATCATTTGGTGTGAGCAATCACTTGAATTGTTGAGCAAGAACAACTGCATCATCATATCAGACGTTGAACGATACCATACTTCCCACATTCCCAAAGATCGCATCACGAATAGTTTCATTAAGTTGTGACGTATACTGATTCGCTACAATAAGTGCCAAGCGGTATTTACGAGCTTCTGACAAGATCACGGCAAATGAATCGGTCGCAAAGTTTTGGAACTCATCAATATGCAAGTAGAATGGACGACGATCTTTTTCTGGAATATCCGTACGAGACATCGCATCAATTTGCAATTTTGTTACGATAAATGACCCAATCATTTCTGTATTATCTTCCCCAATCTTCCCTTTTGAAAGATTCACAAGAAGAATTTTTCACTCATCCATCACCTTACGCATATTTAGTTTTGATGCTGGTTGTCAGAAGACATTTCTCACAATCGGTGCAGATAAGAACTGACCAACTTTGTTCGTAATCGGTGCAACCGCTTCATTTCTTTGGTTATCAGACCATTTATCAAACTCATGACGCCAAAACTTCAAGACAATTGGATCAGTTACGTTTTCAAGTACTTCTTCACGGAAATTTTTGTCGGTCAAGACACGCATAATATGCATAATCGTTGCATTTGGATACTCAACAACTGACAGCATCACATTACGCAAGACATACTCCAAACGTGGTCCCCAACTATTTCCAAACAGTTTCTTAAACGTCGCTACCACCCCTGAAACAATCAAGTTTTTTTCATCTTCAGAGTTGTATTGCAATAGATTGAACCCAATAGGATTGGTAGTATCCCCAACATCAAACAAGATCACATCATTTGTACGTCGACTTGGCACGTGTTCCATAACAGTTTCTACAAGGTCTCCATGAGGATCAATCAAACACAATCACTTATTCGTATACATATGTGATTTGATGATATTCGAAAGGAATGTAGACTTCCCTGTCCCTGTTTTCCCTACGATATATAGGTGACGGAATGAGTCTTCATCTTTGATACCAAAACGCACTTCTTGTCATCTATAATCAGTCTTCCCGATCAATGTCAGTGCATTCTTCTCTACTTTTTCCGGCGTTGGCAACGATGCTGGATACGGCAGTTTTCTATAGACAGAATAGTCCAGTGCATTGATAAAATAATCTTTTGTTGGAATATGGAAGTAATTTGACACTTGTGATAGTGTCATTTTTGTTCCCTTCTTTTCTGGTGTTACGCTCACAGATCCAGAGTGCAAAAATTTTCCAAAAAGTGCTTTCATCGTCAACTTCATTCCTTGTTGTGTTGGCTCATCTGGTGCAGTATATCCTACGGCAATTGTAAGCCCACATTTAATCACATCTTCTGGTTTTTCTTCTTTCTTCTCCTCTTTCTTTTCTTCTGCTTTCCCTGGAAAAATCTTCTTGATAATGCCTGCAAGTTTTTCAAAGAATGCATCTCGAGGATCTTTTTCAGTTTTGAAGGTATAGGTAAATGCAAGAGTCAATTTTGTTGTTGGATCAACATTTTCGTATGCTCCAAAAATATCTTTTAATGGATCAAGATACTTCCCTTCCTTCATAAAATCTCTATCCGTCATAAGAACTTCCTTTTCTCCATATGACAACCAGTAATTAAGCGCTGGTGGAACAAATTTGTCATCCTTGATCAGTTCAGACGTCCCAAAACTCGCATAAAATACATTTTCAAAATAGATTGCAATTGATGCAGGCACAACTGCATACATCACTATATTTGCTCTATCCCCTGTGATAAAATACTGAACAGATTGCGTCAAATCCATAAAACTCTTCAAAAACCCTTGCCAGTATGCTGTACTATTTTCGTTATCTTTAAACGGTTTTACACGATAGACTACCTTGTCTGCAAGTGATGCAGGACGAACCGGCGCAGCACTCTCAATAGTTGCTGTCACTCCTCATAGCGGTGTTGAGTGATTTGCTGTTGATACAGGTCATGAAGTATTTGCAGTAGTTCACGCTCCGCTAGACGTTCATGTCTCAGTAGTACTCATAGATCAATTAGTCGCTCACGAAGACGCCTGTGGCGTTGGCTTCGATGCAATATCACTTCCAGTTATCTCTTTTGCAGCAACTGCTTTTTGCATCTCTGCCAATTTTTTTGCAAGATCATCTTTTTGTAATGCAGATCATGGATTTGTTCCTGAAGTATTATTAGCTTGTGTACCAGAAAATTGTGTATTTGCTTTGTCAAATAGCTTTCTTCCTAATCTTTCTGCATTATCAAGAATCCAATCTGCGATCATATTCGCCTTTTCTGGTCTATAAGTAAATATTTTTGAGAGTAAGACTCTACATAAATAGAGTTTCCACCTATGTATCTAGTATACTGTTTTTTGACAAAAAACACAAATATAGGGTATTATTTTACACTTCTATATCATATTTTCAAAATATGGCAATATTTTATTGATTTTAGTCTAAAAAACTCTATAATGCTACTCACTTAAATATATATCACTATGAAAAAATTAACACAAAAACACAGAAAAAAAGACGAATCAACAACAACTAACAATGATGGATTTCCAGATTTTGGATTTGGCGATCAATCATTTTAAAACAAAAAACTATGGAACTACTTATTTTTGTAGGACTTATCGTCCTTGGGTATTTCATGACCTATCTAATTGGATGGCGATTTGGGAAAACAAACAATGTCTTCTTAGTGGCACTACCAATTGTAATTGGATGTATAGGATGGCCTACAATAGGTTTCAACTATACCATCATTTGTACTATGCTAGTAGGAAGTAGTAAAATACCTACATGGCATTTAGTTCTATTACCTATCCTCTTTGTGATAAGTATTATAGCGGGTTTCTATTGCGGTTATAGCAATAGTATAAAAAATCATAATGAGAATGATATATCATATCCGAAATACGGTAAACATGGTATTGAATAAAAAATTACACCAGCCATAATCGTGGCTGTTTTTTTTAAATCTTTTCTATCCACATACCATCCCCAAAACTAAAAAATCTATAGTTATGAGTAAGTGCATGCTGATATGCTTGTTTCATATTTTCATATCACATTGCTGCAGCCACGAGCATAAGAAGTGATGATCATGGCACATGAAAATTCGTAATCAGACTATCTATAATACGCCATACAAATCATGGATAAATAAAGATTTTTGTTCGAATCAATAGTGTTCCATCTGGTTGTATATCACATGATAGAATATATTTTTCATATTGATGTTGTGGTATATCTTTTGTTATGTCATCCCATCGAGCATGATCTTCTACATTAACCGTATCAAGTAGACTCACATAGTCATTTTCTCTATCATGCATCATACGCCAAAGATACGGTAGTGTTTCAAGTACTCTTGTTACAGTTGTCCCGACTGCAATAAGGTTATTTTTAGCACGCTTATATGTTGCTACTTTTGCAAAAAGTTCTGGTGCAATAACAATCATCTCTTCATGAATTGCATAATCACGAATATCCTGCGTGTCTACTGGTTTAAATGTTCACAATCAGACATGGAGTGTTACATACTCAGTTGCAATTCATTTTTGCGGCAATCCATCAAGCAAATTTTGAGTAAAATGAAGTGATGCTGTTGGTGCAGCAACTGAACCATCTTTTTGCGCAAAAATTGTTTGATAAT
>CAXYYI010000030.1:0-7567 GCA_964293055.1 uncultured bacterium
AAAGAATTTTTCGATGAGTACTTATAGCTCTCATACTAATACTGCCTACAATATGAGTGTTTAGACGAAGAATGCTACCAAAATCAAATGTCAATCAAATATATTTATGGGTTGATACACCAATAGATTCATCAATACCATATACTAATAGTGTCGCGTATGCGATTGACACATGGCTAAATACTTATAAAATACAAACGTGACAAGATCAACAACAATTTACAAAAGAACAAAAAGAACTACAACTCATAAAAAATATTTCATACTGGATATGAGTTGCTCCAACCCCGGATTTTTCAAACTCATTCCGCTGATCTGCAATGAGACAATCTGAAAACACAATATCTATGAGAATCAATTTACTAGAAAAAGAAAAAAGAGATATAACAAGTGAAGCATTTGTGATGCTATTAAGAGATGATTTACAAAAACGATTGCAAAATACATATCCATGAGCATCTATTCGTCTATTAGAAGATCCTCCTGGACCACCAGTAAAAGCTACGTGGATGATCAAGGTACAAAGTGATACAACAACTCCAAAAGCATTTATTGATACAACAGCAAGTCGACTTTACCAAAAGCTCCAGGATGATATATTTACCTATGATATAGTAGATCACGATATTAGTATTGACCGTCAACCACAAAATATAGAAATTAAAATTGATCATGAAGCAATTGCAAGAGCATGACTTGGTGTAGAACAAGTATCACAAACTCTCTATAGCTTATTTGAGGGCATGGCAATAAATACATACTATGCACCAGACACAAAAGAACCACTTGCAATATATATCAAAGTAAAAGATCTCTACACGGACTATGAATCAGTTTCTTTCATGAATCCAAAATGAGAAAAAATTCCACTTAATACTATTGCACAAATTAATGCAACTAACACTAATCAAATACATTATTTTGATGAATGACAACCAACAACATATATATATGGAGAAATGTGAAATAACTCTGTTATATATCCTATGATTTCGTTTCTTACAAAAGCAACAAGTGATGACTTTTGGGAGTGACGTTTTCATGTAGAAGACCGAAGTATGTACTGAATCACACTACGCGAAAACTGAACAAATATTCCTTATATGGTTTCTTTCTGAGGAGAATGGGAGCTTAGTATGGACACATTTAGAGACTTATGATTAGCTTTAGGATTAACTCTATTTGCCTTATATATTATAGTATCAGTAAGATTTAAATGATTTGGTATGTGAGGTATTATTATGTTACCATTTCTATTTGGATTTATAGGTATTTTACCATGATATAGTTTATTATATTTTACATCAAATGAGTATTTCACTGCAACAACAATGATCTGAGTTATTGCATTAGCATGAATATCTATATGAAATTCAATTATATTCTTAGAGTATTTTGAAGAACTACAACATCAATGACTTTGACTAGAAGAGTCCTTAGTCACAGCATGAATAACAAGACTTAAACCAATATTTCTTACATCAGCGACAGCAATTATTGGCGCTTTAATGATTATTGGTGATCCTGTATGGTCTTGATTAGCTTGGTCTATTATATGGTGATTAAGTTCTTCTGCCATACTTACCTTACTATTAATTCCAATATTTGTCTATGATAACCGTATTGCAAGTATTGAAAAAACTGCTCATTAATGAGCAGTTTTTTTAATATATATTATTTATAATCAATTTAGAGTGGGAAATCAGTATAATTACCCAGCCAATGTACTACCTTTAGTACTATGAGAATATTTTGCCAATACTGTATGAATTTTTTCTAAATCAGCACCAACAATAGTATCTTGTACTTGTCCATCCACATATAGTTTCAATGTTGGCATTGCACGAACTCATTGTGTCATTGCGATATCTCAAGATTGATCTACATCTACTTTGTAAAATGTAATTTTACCTGCATAATCCTGACTCATACCTTCTAAGTATGGTTTAAGAGCCTGACATGGCATACACCACTCTGCATAAAAGTCTACAAATACAACTCCTTTATTAATCTTTTCTACAAAATTTTGACTTGTTAATAATTCCATAATGAATGATATTTATATACATAAAAAATACGTATACATTATTCTTGTGCTCATACTCATTCTATTTTTTGATCTCCTTCAGCACATTGAATATGTAATATTGCGTTCTGTATAATGACATTTGCCAGTAATGTACGAGCTTTTTGATAAATCATTGCATAGACAGTTTTTGAGACTCACATTTTTTTGGCACCTTCAGCCATAGTTAATCAGTCTATATCTTGATAGACAATTGTTTGTAACTCATCTGGTTGAATTGTATAATGTGGTCTTTTTTTCAAAGTTGGTTTATCAATACCCAATGGTCAAAAACAATGACATACCATAGCGTCAAAGTCTATACAAATATTTCTACACTTTTTCTTTCTTCCTGCTGGCATAGTTCATTTATTTATACATTAAATACAGAACATGTTCTATAATATATTTTTTATAATACATTACAATAGATTTTACTCTATTCATAAAAACTGTCACATCTCTTTCTGTAATTCTTTTTTATCATTTCGTAGTTTTTTAAGTTTATGTTGTCATCATAGCTTCCCTTTTGATTCAAGATATCTATGAAAAGATCCAGATGCTACTGGAATAATTTTTAAGCATCTCATAAGAATATCTCATCAACGTTTTGCTTTGTAATCAGAATTATGATTCTGAATATACATATCTAATTGTTGCGCCATATCTTGCAAGTTTTGTTGTGTGAATTTTGTGTTATTTCAATCCAAAAATTCAATAAACCATTCGTGATATCATCATTTATCTTCTACAACAGTAGTCGCCACATACTCTGCCAAAGGAATATTATACATATCGCACAATGACTGTATTGCCGCATCTGTAGTATGAGACATAAGTTCTTCTCAAAATGCATTGAGATAACTTTTTGTTCTTCACGTGATACGTATTCTTACTGGATGTAATCATGTCACTTCTACAACATCACCTATACGATATCTTCGCAATCCTCAGTCTGTTGTAATAATTATTTCATACTTCTTACCAATCTCTAATTCATCAAGAAGCATAACTCTTGGTTGTAGTAATTCTATATCTTCTTGTGCTATAAATTCATAAAAAATATGATGGTGAGTAGCAAGTAACATATCATCGACATCTTTCTTATCTTGAACAGCAAAAAATCATTCTGATGCATTATAAGTTTGCCAGTATTTGACTTGATTTCATGGCAACAACTGTGCAAGTTGCTTTTTATATGGTGCAATATTAATTCATCACCACATAAACAATTCTAAGTTTGGCCACACTTCTAAAACATGTTGTTTTCAAGTTTTCTCAAGAAGTTTTTGAAGAAATAACGTCAATCGGGATGGAACTCATGCAACAAAAGTAATATTCATATCTCTTGTTTCTTCAATCATGGCATCTAATTTTTGATCAAAATGTTCCATAAAACTAATTTTTTGTGATGGTTTACGAAACAATTTTGCAATCCATGGAGTATGATATTGTAAAATCGCAGACACATCACCCACATTATGTATCTCTTGATTAAACGGATTTGGACATAAACGTCATCACATAATCAGTCACTGCCCTACAAACAGATTACAATTCTCATGCATTGCAAGATAGTATCAGAATCAATCTTTTCATACACGATAATGGTTTTTGTGCAATGCATCATATGATATTGGTAGATATTTACTCAATGCTGTTGTTCCTGATGATTTAGAGAAATAATTAATTTTTCATGTTCGTAAAATATTTTTTTTTCACTGTAACATCTGTTCTATATATGGCTGTATATCATCATATATACTCAATGGCACATGATTTTGAAAATCTTTTACAGTTTTTATTGTATCATAATTATATAATTTTCCCCAGACTGTATTTTTATTTTTTTTAACAAATGATAAAATAAGATTCTGTTGATAAATAGCATCTTGTATATTGTGAGGACGGAAAAAAAATTTAGCTACAATATATACTATATTACTTCGTATCGTTTTCATATATATGCTGAACTTCCAAAAAAATAAAATAGATAACTCATATTGTGATTAAAACATCGGCAATATTAAAGACTGGAATAAAACGAATATCAATAAAATCTCTTACTCCATTATACATAATTCTATCATACATATTTCATACTGCACCTGCAAAAATACAAATAAATGAGAAATGTGATAGAATATTTTTGTAATACGCATACAACAAACTAATGCAAGCAATAATACTAACTATAAGTATATATATTATAGGTATACCGACTCATCGAGCGGCTCATGTATTTAAAACTGGTGTCAGTAAAATATTATCAAGACCATAGAATATCTGTTTTGTTATAAGATCTATTAATATCAAAATTCGGATAATTACAAATATAGCATATTTTTTACTCATATTTTTACCTAGAAGAAACATCTTGAAAACTATTATATAAAGACTATATTGTAAGAGTGAAATCTTTTATACTTTAATCCCCACTCCTATGATTCAAGAATTTATGGACTTCCTTTTAAAAAACAATGTTATTGGTGTAGCTGTTGGTTTATTAATCGCTACAAAAGTAGGTGAAGTTATTAAAAGTCTTATTGAAGACCTTATTACACCACTTATTCTTCAACCAGTATTCAAAAAACTTAAAGTGGAAAACATTGAACAACTTTCAGCTCGTGGAGTACTGTACGGGAAAGTAATTGCAAGAGTTATTGAATTTATAGTAGTAGCTTTCATCGTATTTATGGTTATTAAAAACCTTGGAGTTAAAACTGCTTAATTAATAATTCATCTTAATCTAAAACCTCTATACAATAGTACAGAGGTTTTTTTATATTTTCTTGTAATCAGATTATTTTCTATTATTATGATGCTCTAATATGATCCAACTTAAAAGTAATCATATACCTGACTAAAAATAATAATTTATCTTATAGAAAGATAGAACTATGTATCAAAAATATCGTCCACAAAAAAAGACTTCACCATGGTGACCAAAAGCGCTTGCAATTATATTTACTCTTGCTGTTTTATGATGAGGACTATGGTACTTACCAAAAATGTGAGAAAAAGTAGAGCAACAAGAAAGTATTGATACAACAACACAAACATGAAGTTTTAATGATCGATATGTTGGGAAAAAAATTTCTCTAGCTGGAGATATTACAGTAGCAGAAAATCAATCTACATACTCGCATACATTAACATTATCATGATGAGATGAAAAAGCTCATATTATGTCATCAACTATTGATCTCAATGGATATAATGGTTTTGTGTATATACAATGAACTGTTAGTAAATTTGATGGTAAAAATTTTATAGTTGATATCAGTGCAATATGAAACTCACCTGAAGAACTACAAAATCTTTCATTACCGACTTCTTCAAATAGTATCATTATTCCATCTTTAGGGCTTAAAATTGATCTTAAAGATCGTACAGATATATCATACAGTAATTCAGGAAACACATATATTTTCCAAGCAAATAATATTTCATGAACTATGAACTTATATTGATTTAGATGTGAAACTTGATTCCCAGAAAAGGATTGTGATACAATAGCAAGATCACATACTGACGGATCATTTGTAAGTGCATGATGACTTACATTTAACAAATGATCAAACTGATGGTTTGCATATAACAATGTATGAGTAGGATATACTATCAAAACAGAATCAGATACACTACTCTACAAAGTATCAAATGCACTTATTCCTCTCAATGAAGCATATATCAAAACACTTATTCCATCTATACAAAAATTATGTAATACAAAAAATATTGCACCAACAACAATACAAAAAGAAACAATGAGCACATGGAAGGTACAAATTCCTTCATGTACTGTTCGTATCACATTTAGTGAAAGTGGTGAAGATATAGCAGTAATACAACAGAATGGTAGTACAACTGGTGCCACAACGATTCCAGCACAAAACACAGCAACAAATCAACTACCTGCAAACACAACAACTGCTCCAAGTCTAAAAGGAACATGATTAGTATATACTTCTACAAGAGGATGATATACAATCAACTTCCCTTCTGCAAAAATCACTTATAATTGAGCCAATATTCAAGAAGACCTATGAGTAAAAGGATTAAGTTGTTATGTTCGTCTAGACATCAAAGACTATAAAGATAAAGATAACTCAGCGGTATGACCTGCAGTTGCAATATATGAATGTATTTCAAAAGAATCATCATCTTTATTATCAAGCAAAGCTTCTGGATATATCTTCAAAACAAATAAAGATGGAACAAAATTATTTTTTATCAAAACACTCAATGCAGCTCGAAGTGAGTTTGCACAAAAAATTACAATCCAATAAAGCACCGATACATTTAAATTATCCATATAAGAAAAAAGAGCTCCTAGAGCTCTTTTTTATATACTATATTTTATAAGATCGCGATAATTCTAATAGTTCAAGACTTTATTCAATACCTCATCCTCAGGTGTTTTTGTATTATCTTCTAGCGTAATATCTGGTGTTAATCATTTTTTCTCAATACTTGTTTTTGATGCTCCATAATACCACAATGCAACAGTATATTTTACAGATCATGTATTTGGAAGACCAATAATAGTTTGCATAGATCATTTACCAAAAGATTGTGTTCATACTATTTTTGCGGTTGGATAATACTCTTTAATCACTCATGCCAGTTGTTCTGATGCTGACGCTGTTCCACGATTAATTAAAAGATAGATATTTTTACCAACAAATACAGACTCACGCTGCGCTTGAGATAATACCACATCTCACTTACCTCATGCTCGTTCATTCTGTACAAGAATCTTTCATGATCCCACAAATTGTTCCATAACATTTTTTGCAACATCTACATATCCACCTCAATTACTTCTCAAATCAATAATAATATTTTTTGCATTTTTGATATTTTCTTTATTTTTTTCTATAGCACTTGCAAATTCTGTATCTAATCCAATACCAAAAGAGTGCATTGCAAACACCATATTATTATTCACATATGACGTCTCTAGTAGAGGTACTGTAATCTTTTGTCTTGTAACAGTATATTTTTGAATAGCCCCTCAACGGCTAATTGTCAAAACAACTTTTGTTCACGCTGGTCATTTGATTCTTGAAGTAATTTGAGAGATAGTAAATGATTCTGGAACTTGCCAATCGTCTACTGCAGTCACACGATCTCATGCTTGCAATCACGCTTGCTCCGCAGGAGCATTTTTTAGTGTTGAAACAATTGTAAAATATCAATCAACATTATCTACATATACTCCAATACCATATATTTCACCTTGCATATTATTGAAAAAATCTGTCGATTCTTCAGGTGGAAAATAGACACTATATGGATCATGAAGAGATTCCATCATACCTTTTATAGCTCAATATAGTACCTTTTCTTCATCAATTGATCCACTGACATAATGATAATCATTTCTCAATGCATTATATACACTTGCAAATGCATTAAAATATTCTGATTGAATAAGTGGGCTTTCATAAGCACTATTTGTAGCCCAAGCAGATAATTCTAATAATCTTTGTACAC
>CAXYYI010000031.1:0-7534 GCA_964293055.1 uncultured bacterium
TTTCAGTAAGCCATGATCCTCTATTTATGCTTTTTTAAAAAACTCTGTTCTCAAGTACATATCACCATTCTTATCATGCTTCGCCATAACAAGTTCTGGATCATCTGTCAGTTTGATTCTGACAAATTTCTCACCTTGTTTCACATCAACTCATTTTTTAACTGGTAGTGGTTTAATCGCAATAATTGTGTCTCCAGCTTGAAGTTCATTTCAATATGCATCTAGTACTTTACCAGCATTTCATGCAGCTTCTTGTGCCTTGAGATGTTCTTTCCATTCTTCTAGTGGCATAGGAATTTCATTTCGCTCTTCATCGTAGTAGATTTCTCCAGACATACTATACTATCATAAGTGGTTAAAATATTTATTTTTTTAGTGTATTTTCATAGAGCGATATCCATGTTTTTCGATCCATCCTACTGACTAGTTGTCAGATAAGATCATATGGTATATCATCATAATACTTAAATCTAATACATGATTTTCACATATCAATTTTTCTTTTTGCTAGCTGTGCAAATGCTGTAGTAAATCGCTGTAATAGTTCTGGATCTGCATATATTCACATATGATACAAATTAATAGAATTCTTCTGATATGCTAGTCATATAAATGGCACAGGCAGTTTCGTATCACAATGATATCACGCAGGATACAGACTATGAGGTACAACATATCCAATCATACCATAATTCATACACTCTTCAAATCATGCAGGAATATGATGTTTGATAGTCATTCTTAGTTTACTGAAAGCATCTGCTTGCACAATAGGAACTTGTCTACAATACTCCTCTACTGTTGTTGCTTGTGATTGCATGAAGGGTTTCTTATATGAAGCAAAATATATTATTTTTCTAGTTGTGTTTTCAGATTATCCATATTTTGTTGCATATCTTTGCGAACTTGTGGCAAGAAAAACATTGATACAAAATTTCCTGGTCGTGGATTTACTCCTCGGAAAATATTTGTCACTTTTGTTTGCTTTTGTCCAATTGCCTCAACTGTTGTACGAGCATAGTTAGTCGCCTTCATAGGTTTTTCAAATCTAATCACAACTTCATAACTTTTGCCTTCATCTATCTTAGTAATTTCTTGTTCACCTTTTCCTACATTTTTCATAGTACTCTCTCGAGCTTGTTTTGCTCATACAGTACCATCAATTCACTCATAAACAAGCTGTACATTTGGATCAGCCATAACTCGCACAGAGTAGTTTTTTTGATTTGCAAGAATTTTGGCATAATTTCGGACTTCGTCCGATGGTTTATCAATAACAACTTGTGCAGACAACTCAAATGTCTTTGGCAAAAATGCTGCGATAATCAGTATCAATGCAACAACCCCAATAAGAACACTCAATACCATAGTAAGAATTTTCATGAGTAATGTAGTAAAAGTTTTAAAAAAGTTTGGATTTATAAAATATAATTATTTAATTATTTTCACACATATTTTTGAGGACCTCCAATGCTTTTGGTCGCGTCTGATTCATCATATCTACATACTCATCAGGAATTGCTGTAAGTTCTACATCAAGTTTTGTCTGTGTATCTGATAGTTTTATAAATGTATAATTTTCAAAACCTGCCCCATCATACATTTTGATTTCCATTTTTCCTGTTTCTTGATTCAGCATCATTTCTCACTTATGAGCAATAGAGACATACTCATATAATCTATTATCCGCAATACTTGCAATCATTCCTTGTCATGATGGATCACAAAATTTTATATCAGCTCATTTATCTCGAGTACCGTGATATGTCGATCATTCCGAAAACGTATTAGTTCGTTGTTCATATGTTGGATGGTTCAACATTGTATCTCGCACTTTCTGTACAGATGCGTCAATTGTTGTTGTGAACTGTTGTATTTGCATAGGTGGTTTTTTAGAATATAAAAATTTTACTCTGCTTGTGGTATCTTACTCATATCCATCCAGAATGCTTCCCAAATATGTCCATCGAGATCTTCGAAATCACGACCATACATAAATCATCACATATCATATGTATCAATTGTTTTGATTCCTCATGCGGCAATTGCTTTGTCAAAAAGAGCATCAACAGCTTCTTTGCTATCCATTTCAAGCGCATTCAACACCTGACATGTTTGCTTACTATCTGCAATTGTTTTGCTAGCAGGAAGAAACTTTTTCATAAAATCATGGGTCAGAAGCATAAGATATAGATTATCTCCATACATCATCATACCAGCGTGTTCGTCTGTCATTTCTGAGACATTAGTAAATCACAATGCTGTGTAAAACGCTATTGATTTAGGCAAATCTGATACAGGAAGATTGATATAAATACGAGTCATAAAGTGGGTATAATAAGGATAAAAATATTTAAGCAGTGATGTGGTTTATCCCAGATAGAAGAATGGAAAAAGCAGTTGATATGATCGAAGAGATCATAGACTAATTATTAGTATGAATTAGCAGTAAATATCTTAGATTGCAAATATAATCAGTCATATCATAGGATACCAAAAACTCAATCCCGTTCACACAAGATATAATACCAACGATACTTTTCCCTTCCAGTCTTTATCAAGCGCTTTGGCAAAAGCTGAATGTTCTCATTCGCTTTTTCTGAGTGTATTTGATAGATGATAGTATGACGCAGCTGCAAGAAGCAATACTACTCCATAGACCACAACTGTATTTGTCTCAAAATGATTTTCTGCCATCCAAGCTGTCGCAAATGGCACAATTGACAGTGCAAATAACATAATACTATTTGCCCATAGTGTTATACCAGTGATTTTTTTGATAGGCTGAAACATATGGTGATGATTATGCCAGTAGATAGTTAAATACATAAAACTCAATACATACCCTATAAATACATGTCTCATCTCATAAAGTGTTGCCCATGATGATCCATGTGGTGGTTTCATCTCAAGTACCATAATAGTAATAATAATTGCAATCACAGCATCTGTATATGCTAATAAACGTTCTTTTTGCATGAAGAATAATAACAAATGAATAAATATTTTATTGTTGTCATGGTAGTTTTCCTACAAGTTTTCCCATTGCAGCAATATGTTCTGCAACACTTTCTCACAATGGTGTTAAATAATATGCAACATGAATAGGTGTTGTTGATGTAACAGTTTTTTTGATTAATCATTTTTCTTGTAATATTTTGAGTCTATCAGAGAGTATCTTACCACACATCAATGGCAATGTATTACTAATTTGATTAAAACTAGTCATACCACTTTTTATCAAAAAAATGATAAACGCTACCCATTTTTTCCCAAGTACATCAAGCAATTGATAGACCTTACAAGTATCATTTCGTTGATTTTTTGAAGGCGCATGTTCCATATTTTTCATGTATCAACATAATAAAAGCTATTTCTATGTCAAGTTACTAAAATGTAACTTATTAACCAGATAGATATTGTATACTAAGTATATATTAGTAATCTATTTTCGCATTGCAAGTTTTATTATTATGTAACTTCAACATGTTATCAAACAAAGACATTATTGATTCAATTCAATGGGAAACAAATCTAATCAAGCATCTTGCTAGCAAAATCACTAGTGATGAACAGTTAGAATATCAACCTTCAGAAAACCAAAGATCATTAAAAGAACTTCTTGAGTATCTAACTCGTCATGCTTTAGTTATGACACATGCATTAGCAAATAAATCATTTGATCGTGAGTTTGCTGAAAAGGCTCAAAAAGATTCTGAAGAGAAAAATATGCTTACTGATTTTGCTACTGCAATGGATATGCAGGCTACCGCGGTATGTGATTATATAGCATCGTTAGATGCTACCAGTAGCCAAGAAGTAGTAGATCTATTTAATCGTTGATGAGGTATGCCTGTACAAAAATGGATATTAGAATTTGTGTTAAAACAATATACAGCATATCGTATGCAATTATTTCAATATCTCAAAGCTGGTCTTCATATGTATCATCTCAATACAAGTAATGTGTGGATGTGACAAGATCCAGTACAAGAATAAATGTAGTAACTATATTATAATAAGATTGATATATCAAAAAACATTATAGTTCATTCAAAGTAAAGATATCTTTTATAATTTATATATAATTCATGAACACAACTGAAAAAACAACATCATGCGACAAAACATCATGTAACTGAAAGTCATATTGTCATAGTAAAAAATTTCGAATAGGTGCATCAATTCGCATTGTAATAGTATTTGCTATTATTGCAGGAGCTTATAAATTTGGAATTCATTATGGAATGATGAATCGTGATGCAATTGCTGAAAAATATATAACTATGCATCCAGAAAAAGCTGCCGAAATACAAGCTATGATGTGAAATAGCACTGCACTTCTTACACAACAAGCTCAAGATAAACTCAAAGATAACTGATCAGTACAAGAAACAAATAAAAAGATTGTACAACAATTTTACGACAACTTCGGGAAAGTAGATGCAAACACACTAAATACTTATATGGATGAAAATCGAACATCTACTAGTTCTCAAATAACAGCAACAGGTACTCTATGATTTGCAGATCAGTCAGCTGGTTTCTTAAAAGCTATACCAGATATGAAATTAACCATACAAGCAGTAATTGGACAAGGGAATAAGGTAATCGTACGTAGTATTATTTCTGGAACACCATCTTCTGGTAATTTTATGGGAGTCAATACCGATGGAAATAAATCTTTCAGTATTATTGCTATCGATATTCACACTATCCAAAATAATAAAATTGTATCAAGTTATCACCTTGAAGATTGGGCTGGTGCATTGCAACAATTATCTAAATAAATATGCATTATTTTTACTAATACATATCTAAGATTTTAAAATATAAAAACCCCATTTATTAAGAATGGGGTTTTTGTATATCTCACTATTTTGACATCAGATTTTTCTTTAGAAAACTTATGACTATATCTTCTGTCTGAGTAATTTTGAAATCTCCTCCACCATGATCTCATTTTGGTAAAAGATGATATTCAACAGTTCATGAACCAAATTTTTCTATAATAGCATCTCTCAGTCTTTCAGACTGTTTTGCTCAAATCATAGGATCAATAGCACCATGCATAATCAAAAATGGTGGAATAGTTTCTGCTCATGATAGGTATGCTAGCACACTAGCCTTTTGAGCAATATCTTTATTATCTTTAATAGTTATTCATAACAATGCAGATTCTGGAGAGTCTGCATCACCATTATTACCAGTCTTGCGTTCAATACCTGATGCTTGAATATCTTCATCCATTGTATAAAAATCTACTGGACCAAATCGATCAACTGTTGCTTGTATACGAGTAGTAGGATCATTTGCTAGAGCTATACCCATCATTGAAGAGAGATATCCTCAAGCACTATATCATCGAGATCCAATACGATTTGGGTCAATATTGTATTGCATCGCATTCATTTTAACATACTGCACTACAGCTTTGAGATCATCTAATTGTGCAGGTCGTTTTGCTTCAGAACTCAAACGATAATTCATGCCTATGACAGCAAATCATTCATCCAATAAGCGCTGTATAGAATTTATAGCAGATTTATCACCCATTTTAAATGCCCCACCATGAATTTGTATAACTACTGGATATGGTCACTTTCATGTTGTTGGCACATATATATCCAATACTTGTCTGCTAGATGATGTACTATATGCGATATCAGCATAAGTTGGTTTAATTGACGATCAAAAAAATTTATTATAACCATATCGCGATATTCATCATACAAACACGAGCATTAAAACTCCAAGAAGTATTTTTTTCATTCATGGTATTAAAACATAAAAATTAGTATATTATTTTTGAGTACCGCGAAATATATATATTATATCTGCGGTATCTTCTCTACCAAAATATGATTATCTGTACTATCACAATAGATACAATCCATAGTTTCCAAATCCATAATCCATTTTACTATACCAGCTTGTGCTGCATCGCCACAAAAAGTCATATAGTCTGTCTTTCATTGTTGATGAAGTTTGAGATTAGCAATAAATCAATCTTTATCAATAGTAGTATTAATTACCAATGATTCATATTTTGCTCACGAAGTAAGTATAAAATTATTACTTCCTTGGTATTCTCAGTGTCCATCATACACAAAAGTTGTATATGACTTCACTCATAATTGTATTAAATCTTGTATATATTGTGGGAAGTCTGCTCAGCTTTTGACTTTCGCATGAGCATCGTGAATCTGTTGGAGTGTAAACATAATAATCGAAAAAACATAAAATTATATTAATCTTTCTTGCCTCGTCTTCGCTTTAACTCTCCATCAGTATATCTATCAAATAGTCGTGATGATGCTAATGTAATCACAAATACATCTACGAGAAATCCTATATATTCTTGTGAACTTGGTCACATCTCATTTAGTAAGTTGTGCTCATATGCTGATCCCATAATCACTACAAGTAATACGACCACGCACAATCGTCACTGTCGTGACACAGGAGCAAATCATCGTCCAAATCTTTTTGGCACAAATCGGCGAGCTGTTGGGTTTTTCATAGTCTTATAAATTGAGGGATAAAAAACATTATTATATATTTAACAATTTACAAATACCTACTTTTGATACAACTCCTCTATTACAATTTTTTTCATCTTAAGCATAGCTTGCATCGCGTATTGTGATTTTTCTTGATCTGCTTGGAAGAGCGCATCTCCTAGTTGGAGTGGCACAACTTGTCGTGATACGCCGTATTTATCCTTGCATCGACCACATTGGACTTCTTGTCCTCCATCTGCTGTAAGTTTGTTTCGGTAGTAGTCTACTTCTTCTTGGTCTTTGCATGAGATAGAGATTGAGACACCATCGTTAAATGTGAATTTATGATCCATACCGCTATCCATAGCGATAAATTGTTGATTCACAAGTTTGAACTCTGCATGATTGAGATGTTCTGGATTTTCACCCATTTCATTTTCTCCATATGCTCGCGTAAAATCAATCTTACTGGCTGGAAAAATACTTGTATACAACTCCATTGCTTCTTGCGTCTTACCGTTGTTTGCACCAGTAAACATAAGACTTGGCACAAGTGCATTTGCTGTGGTGTCTTCACGGTTATCATACATCACTTGTCGTGATACACCAAACTTATCGTTGCACCATCCATATGCAGGACTTCGTGGATACTCTTGAAATGGCATCATCACAAAACCACCATCAGCCAACAAATCTCGCACACGTTTCGTCTCATCAATATCTTTGATCCAGAGTGAAAATGAAATTGATGGATTCACTGTACCATTTGGATTTTCTCCACCATTTATAGTGGCAAGTGACTGCCCATATATCTCAAACGATGTCACAACAGGATTCGCCTTTGTGATCTTCGCATCAGAAAATATACTACAATAATACTCTGCTTGTTGTTGGGCACCAGACGTGCATCGAATCATAGGGGTAAGTTTGTGAAACATGAGAATTAAATTAAGATAAAAATGGTTGTAATGGCGAATTTGGATTTTCAAGAAGTCGATTACAAAAAGTATAATTTTTTCATAAATCTTCTA
>CAXYYI010000032.1:0-7349 GCA_964293055.1 uncultured bacterium
AAGGCAGAATTTCAACAATACCACGGTAGGTACTAATACCTCAGTCTTTACTTATAGATTTTGAAATAATTGTTGATGATGTGTTTTTTCCTATATGAATTACTTTTGATCAACTATCTTGATTTTGCCCTGCCCCAGCTACTACGACACCAATTTGGTCTGATTTTGCATTATCACCTTTGAGAATTGAGCATGGATAGAGCATCGTTGTACAGCTTCCCAAATTTCCATTGATCCATTCCATAAAACCATCTTTTTCTACAATTGCACGTTTTGTATTCAGATTATATGTGTTGGTAGACCAGTTTTCTACCGATGAATAACGCATTCTCGATCACTCACCAACATACACCTCAACACACCCTGCATGGAGAGATTTTGGATCAAATTTTGGTGCACTACATCACTCGATATAATCACCAACTGCCTCATCATCAATAATAATTAATGTATGCTCAAATTGCCCACCTGCAACAGTATTCATACGAAAATATGCCTGTAATGGTTCTGTTACTTGCACACCTTTTGGTACATAAATAAATGTTCCACCAGACCAAACTGCTCCATGTAATGCCATAAATTTGTGATCTCTATTTGGGATCAACTTCATAAAATATTTTTTGACAAGATCTTCATGTTTGAGCAATGCTTGCGACATATCCTCAAAAATTACTCATTGTTTTGCCCATCTTTCTTTGATATTATGATAGACTACTTCAGAATCATACTGCCCACCTGCTCCTGCAAGATATGCTTTTTCCGCTTCTGGAATACCTAATTTTTCAAATTTTGCTTTGATTTTTGGATCAACGTCTTCCCATTTTTTGCTATATCCTTGAAATCATTTTTTTGGTCTAGCATAATAGACAAGCTGGTTATTCTCTATTTGTTCTTTGATCCCTTGTAGGTCTGGTCATCGCTGAGGATATGGCATTTCATGCCATTTTTTCAGTGACTCCAAACGAAGTTGCAACATCCATTCTGGCTCCTGCAAGTCTGCAGAAATTGCTCTTACTGTCTCTTCAGTAAGTCCTTTTAGATATACATCATACTGTATATCATCAGATGCTTCAATTGTATTTTTCAATGTTTCAGTCATATCTCAAAAAACTATTAGAATAATGAATATTACATAATATGTATAAGATCACTATATCATTTTACTTCTTATTTTCCACTTCAATTTTTTACCTTATACAAACATATTCTTTGTAACATCTTAGTAAAAAAATTCTTTGCAAAAAAGACTTGCAAAATATATATGACTTTAATATCTTAGAGGAGGTTTCAAAAAGATGAAAGCACCCCCAAGCTTTTATCTTATACAAATACACACTATGACACACTCGCATATCAATGCTCATGTTACAGACTTTCACAATGTAGTTTCTCGTTTGAGAGATTTTTTTTATCTAAATGATGGATTGAAGTACATCCACAAGCAAGATTAAGCATCTTAGCTGCATGTGAAGATCCAAGTACTATTGCGACATATAAATACCACAATCAAGTACGACCATTACCACAAACAGGACAAATGCGATTGGAACATGAATTACTTGCTAATCCATGACTACCTTGAGTGTTTTGTGTCACAACAAGTTATAGAAATGAAAAAAATCCTATTCCATGACGTCATGAAACTATTTTCCCTATGTTTGAATTTGAATCAAAATGATCTATAGATAACCTCAAAAATCTCGAAATTGAATTGTTAACATATTTATGATTTGGAGGACACGATAATATTCATATCAAAACTTATGATGAATTAGCATCATTTTATAACACAAAAGAATTAGAAAGTAATCACGAATCGCTAATGGATACAGATTTTTGACATACATTGCTTCTTACACATTTTCCCCAATATACAAGCCCATTTTGGAATATGAAAAAAGCATGAGAATATGCTAATAAAATTGATGTTATTCTCCATGGCATGGAAACAATATGATCTGCAGAAAGAAGTACTAATGTAGAAGAAATGAGAGATCTATTTCATACAATAAGTGATTGATGATATGCATCATTATTATATGATACTTTTGGAAAAGATCGCGTAGAACAAGAACTTGAACAATTTTTATCATATGATTTTTTCCCAAGATTTTGATGAGGTATTTGAGTAACAAGATTGATTAGAGCCATGAAATTATCACAACTACTATAATATCCTACCAATATATTATATTTTCTAACCAATTTCATCATCCCACCCCAAAACCTCTTCATGAGGTTTTTTTACTAGTTGCATTGTAAGTTAAATCAGATATTCTAGTTGAAATATAATGTTTTTATATTGTTACATATTTCATTTGGCGTTTTATAGTTTCGTATCTCCCTTGATATCACATACATAATATATATAATACGTAGCATGTCAAGAAAACGTCCTCATCTCAAAACACATACACCAATAGCAAATAGTAATTGATCTCATCAATTACATTTTTCTGTACACACAGCTGAAATTTTAGAAGCACTTTTGGAAAAAACACCGCAAACAGAAGTACATACTGAAACACTTAACTCTCTTGAAAACCTCATAAGAAGAGAGCTTGTTCACACATTTGTCCACAAAAAAGATCATAATATTGCAACAAAGGATTTCAATCTATCATCAAAAATATGGAGAGAAATGGTGTATACAAATAAAATTTTTGTTATACTATATCAAGACTATAAGAAAAAATTATCAGAGACACAAGCATCAAAAATTTATAATATGATAGAAAAATTCACTTACTTCAAAGAGTTAGAAAAAGATGCATTACCTCCAAGACTTTTACAAGATGGTGACTCACAAACACAATCACTTTCAGATATTTTAGCTACTATCAGACGAATCAAAAAACAAAGAAAACTCTTTTCTGCAATCAAAACTAAAAAGATTCACCTCAATAGTTTTATATATTAAGTATACGCTATGAGTGCTCTCGTCTACAGAGATATAAACGATATTGATACCGAAAAAACATATCAAGGCTATCTATTTTCTCAGTTCTGCAAAAATCACATATCACAAGACATATTACAGACACTATGCAATAAACTAGAATATACAATAGAATGATTTTCAAAAGAAAAAAACCCACATATAACATGGCAATTTCACAATCGTATTATATGAAAAGATCTCATTTCTCTTTATACACAGATCGCAGAAAAATTATGAACAATGAATCTTTCTTATGATATATTTCATAAAAATACATTACATAAATCACATATGCGAGATAGTTTTGTAAATAAAGAAAAACATCTCCTATTAATTCCACATGAAGATAGTGATTTCTATGATATTATTACCGAATGAGCAACTCCTCATATTTCATTAGGTACATACAGATGAAAATTAGCTGATGGGAAAATATTAGCAACACTAAGAACAATCAAAGATACTATTTTTGCTCAGTATAAAGATACACAGATCATTCATATTATGCCTAATCCTACTATTGCAATCAAATATAAAGCAATATAGTAGCTATATTACTATTTCACAATAACTACCATTCCTGCGAGAATCATAATTCCTCAAAGCATAAATTTTCGACTTACTACTTCATGGAAGAAAAAATATCAAACAAATCACAATGCTACTGTCATAACTCCAGTCACAATAATAGGTGCGTATGCTACAGGAATATTTTGCATATAGATCATACTATAAGCTACGTTGAGTAGAAGAATTGATACTCAATATATAAGCATTGCCCAGTGGAATGTTGCTGGTGCTGTCTGGGCATCATAGATATACCATAGAATAAAACTTCCTATACCTGCAATAAGTAGTGCAACACCATTGATCAAATATGGTGATAAGTGTGTAAGATATTTTTGTGATGTAAACATTGCAGTCGCACTCGTAATCGCAAGGAGGAAAAGAAATATAACTTTTGGTGTCATTGATATTATAATTATTGTATAAAAATATTTGTGTTTCGTCAATACTTATCAATTCCATCAATACTGTTTCATATTTACCGTATCATGTATTACCTCTATTCACTCTTTTTCAAGAAGTTGTTTTTGAATAAGTCATTTTCTACCAAGTTTGAGCGCCGATATATATCATTGTTTATTAATCACACGTCGCCATGGACAACTCATCCATTCAGACTCTGGTAAACTACTCAACATTCTCCCAACCAGCCATCATGATGTTTTGATCTCATAGCGTATATCAAGCATTGTCGCTAATGTACCATATGCGACAACATGTCCATACGGAACCTCTTTGACTAAATCGATAAGTTCTTGCTTCATAACAATAAAGAAACATAAATATTGTAAGAGTATTTTTAAGATTTTTATTAGATATAACAGATCTATGTTGTTTTCCACTCCATACTCATCTGTTTTGTTCTATACTTGTTTGCAAACCTATGAGCTTCATCACGTAGTCATGTCACAAGACGATCAACATCATCATAGACTAATGCTTTTTCACAAATTGACCAATCCGCATCATACCAGTATATATACTCTGTCGCTCATTTTGCCTTACTTGATCTAGCTCTTGCTTCTCATTTACCAAGAGAACAAAAATGAATACGATGATACACCTCACGGAATCGCTCTTTTTCTTCATACAGTTTTTGTACTACTCCCAATTGTCATTTCCCACCATCAATCACAAATATATCTGGCACATAATCTTTTTCAAAATCAACTCACTGAAATCTTCTTATAAGCACCTCACGCAATGACGCATAGTCATCTGATTCATTTGCGGCAATAACCTTTTGTTTTTTATGATCTTGTATTGTGACATCTTGTTTCTTTTTTTCTGCATCTACTTTTCCAATTTTGTATTTTCTATATCATTTTTTGTTAAGCAATCATTCTTTCATTGCTACAAGAGATCCCGATGTCCATCCACCTGATAAGTGGGATATATCAGTACATTCTACATTGTATGGAAAGACTGGGAACGAGTATCTGTGTTGCAGTTCTTGCAATATATCACTCATAATATTTTCTTTCTCAAATGTGGATGAAGCAACAAGTGCATCTATAAAACGATCAAGCAATACTTCTATTTCAGCACGAATTTTTGCAGGTATTTTTTTTAGTCACTTTGTATACGCTCGTAATGATTCAGTTTGTTCAACTAAACACTCTCCATACTCTGCACGGAAGTCTGAGACAATATCATCAAGTTCAGTATCTGAGACACGATACTTCAAGCGAATAACATCAATCATTTTCCCTTCATACATATTGACGATTGCCAGTACGTACCATCATGAAATTTCTCTCACTTTCATAATTTTCCCTGTTACCAATTCACTAATCACGACATGCTGTTTTTCAGTAATCACACTAATACCAGAATAGAGATCTCTCAATTTTGCTGCATACTCAAAGTGTTGTTTTGCAACTGCTTCTTGCATCTGTTGCATAATTTTTTCTTCAATTGTTTTGGTCTTTCATCAGAAAAAATCAACAAGCAACTTGATGATTTCTTTGTTTTCTTGGACAGACTTTGCATGTGTCATAGTCGGTGTAAATGCGGCATTGACAGGAAGCCCACGCCCAGCTTGTATTGCAGCTTGCTCCATTGTTTCATCATCCTTCATTCTCGCATACAAACACCATCCTGCACACATACCAAAATGATAATCACTACATATTTTTCACTGTTTGAAAACAGATTGTGTACACGTCCTATACTGCAAGACTTTTCTTAGATACTGCAACACTTTATATAACTCACGAGTTCCATGTTTTGGCCCAAGATAGATGCTACCATCTGGTATTCTTGATCTTGTTGTATAGACAAGTGGGTATGGATCTTTGGTAATTTTTATATAGACATAACTATTATCAGCTTTGAGCAATGAGTTGTATGGTGGCTTATGTTTTTTGATCAAATTATCTTCCAGATATAGTGCTTCACTTTCCGTCGTTACTGTCATAAAATCAATCTTCTGCGCTTTGGAAAGCATATCTTGCTTCCACACCGATCATGGAGAAAAATATTGTGAAACACGTTTCTTTAGATTTTTTGCTTTCCCAATATACAAAATCTCATCTTTCTTTCCGTAGAAAAGATAGACTCATGGTAAATGTGGAATAGCTGACAAATCATCAAGGTGAAACGACATAATCATCACTATATGAAAATTATAGAAGGTTGCAAATGGTTATCTCTCATCTAGCATTTTCTCCTCAAATCACTATACAAGAAATATATATTTTATACAATTCACTCACTTCGATACTCTATGACAACTATCCGAAATCTTCTTGCTGACCAACATTTTCAACAAAAAAAAGTACTTGAAAAACTTATCTGCCATCATTGCAATCTATCGAAAGAACAACTTATGGTATCATATGATATGGAAATCCCAACTGACGCACTCCATGCAATCAAGGTATGATATGATGCTTACACAATTGATAAAAAGCCACTTGAGTTTGTTCTTGGGTATGTTGAATTTTATCAAAGAAGATTTACTGTTGATGGTCGTTGTCTTATTCCTCGTCCAGAAACTGAATATATGATCGAAGGTGTCTGTGATTATATTGGCGAACAACAAATACCATATGGAGATGCTCCTCAAAGCAAAAATCTCCTCGTCGATGTTGGTACTGGATGTGGTGTACTTGGGCTTTCTGTTCTCTTAGAAAATCCTCAATACTTCTCACAAGCGTATCTCACTGAATACTTTCCTGACACACTCTCACTTGCACAAGAAAATTATAACCACTACAAAGACCACATACCTACCCATACACAACTTGTACAAGCAGACCTCATAGACTTCCTCGTCACGCCTTCGGCGCCCGGTTTCCCCCCCCCCCCCCCCCGGACAAACAACCCTCGCAGTAACAACAACCGATGCAGATATCATCATCGTCGCAAACCTCCCATACATACCAGACGAAACATTTGATACAAGTGCTGAAGACAACGTCAAAAAACGAGAACCTCGTCCAGCATTTGTCGGTGGAACAGATGGTCTAGACTACTACAGACAAATGTTTGCGCAAATTTTTGCACCCCAAACATCTGATCAAAAAGCTCACTCTATCACCATGTTCCTAGAGATGATGACGCGACAAGTCGACATCCTCCGCCAAGAGTTCGGTGACAAGATAGACTTCTCAGAAATAAAAACCTTCCACTTCAATATTAGAATCGTGAAAGGTTTAGTGAGGTAAAGATATTACAGTTCGATCTGTGTTTACTCTACAGTAGTCTAAAAAGTCTCATTCAGAGTTTTATTAATAATCATCATTTTGATGTTCTTTTGCTACTTGTGCAACTTTTGCTGCGTGTGTTTTACGGAACACATCTTTATTGAATGTATTATTTGCAATAATTGCATCTG
>CAXYYI010000033.1:0-7258 GCA_964293055.1 uncultured bacterium
AAGCACAATCTGGAGCTTATACAAAAATCAACCTTGTAAATGATACAATTCTACAAGGATATAAAACAACAACTGGCAATTCAACAACTGTACCAAGCCTTGCTCTCCAACAGCAAGTAGAAGTACGTCATTTTACTGTTGATACAACACAAAAACCGCTTGCAAGTTCACTGCAAGATTTGGGTATATCTCTTACAGGAAGTACTGAAATTATTGTTACAAGTGAAGAAGAATGATTTGCAACAAGAGTGCTTGTTGATCAAGTACTTCCGACAGTACTTTTCTTTGCTGCAATTGTTATTTTTTTCAAAATGTTTGGACCATAAGGATGAGCTGGTGGTCTACCATTCAATATTCAAGTTGGAAAACTCAAAAACAAGAACGACCCAAAAACAAAATTTAGTGATGTTGCTGGTATGGATGAGTGTAAGGAAGAACTTGTGGAAATTGTAGACTTCCTCAAAAATCCAGAGAAATACAAAAAAGCATGAGCAAGAGTTCCAAAATGAGTGCTCCTCTACTGACCTCCGGGTTCAGGGAAAACACTTCTTGCAAGAGCTGTTGCAGGAGAAGCAAATGTGCCATTTTTCTCAGCATCAGGATCAGAATTTATGGAAATGCTTGTGGGTATGGGAGCTGCAAAAGTAAGAGAACTCTTTACAAAAGCAAAAGCGGCATCTCCAGCAATTATCTTTATTGATGAAATTGATGCGATTGGGAAAAAACGTGGTGCTGGTGTAACTGGTGGTCATCAAGAACAAGAACAAACACTAAATCAAATCTTAACTGAAATGGATGGATTTGATAAGGATACAAAAATCATTGTGATTGCTGCAACAAACAGACCAGACACACTCGATCCAGCACTCATGAGATCAGGAAGATTCGATAGAAAAGTACTTATTGGAAGACCAACACTTGAAGAAAGAGTATTGATAACAAAATATCACCTCAGCAACAAACAAGTCGATGAGTCTGTCAATGTTGATTCTTTTGCAAGACGTACAAGTGGATTTGTTGGAGCTGATATAGAAAACATCATCAACGAAGCAGCACTCAAAGCTGCAAAAGACAATAGAGCAAAACTCACCAACAATGATCTTGAATATGGTCTTGAAAAACTTGTTATGGGACCAGAGAAGAAGATCAAGTCACTGAAAGAGAAAGAAAAACATATTGTCACATATCACGAACTTGGACACGCAATTACTGCATACTACCTACCAGAAGCTGATCCAGTAGAAAAAATTTCTATTGTATCAAGAGGTATGGCGCTCGGTGTTACATGGATGATGCCAGTAGAAGATAGCTATCTTTCTAGCAAAGCAAAATTTATGGATGAGTTAGTATCTCTTCTTGGAGGGCGTGCTGCTGAAGAAATCTTTTTTGGAAAGGAACATATTACAACAGGCGCATCAAATGATTTTGAAAGAGTTGCAAAAATTGCACAAGATATGGTAATCAAATATGGAATGGATGAAGAAATTGGTCATATGACATATACAACCAAAGATTGAGAATGGCAGTCATACAAACCATACTCTGAAAAAACAGCGGAACTTATTGATAGTAAAATAAAATATCTCGTTGAAACAGCATACCAAAAATCAAAAGCTATATTGATGGCAAACAAAGAACTTATGGAAAAAATGGCTGAGCTCCTCTATGAAAAAGAATATCTCAGCAAAGAAGAATTTGAAAACATCATGAATAATGCAGAAAATCACGAAGAAGCTGTCAACACAATCAACAAACTCCGTGATGAGTATCATACAAGTCTTGCAGCTATAGAAAACGGTGATACTGCAGTAGCAGTAAATATAAAAACCGCTGCAACTAAGGCTAAAAAACCCACTATTAAAAAGTCTTCTAAAAATAATAATGATGCAAATACTATTATGGAATAGTAATCTGTATTAACGTATATTCAATACATCGAGAAATTCCGACCTTTGGTCGGTTTTTTCGTTAGAAAAAATAATACTATAGAAAACACACAAAGCATCAAAATACTCTTGCAGAAAAAAGCTATTCTTGTATAGTATATGTGTTAAATATATTTATTCTTCTTGACTGTATCCTATGGCAAAACGTATTGTAGACAAACTTGTTAGAGACAAAATTCTTCACAATCTCCATGAACAAGCAAAAGTTGTAAAATATCGTCATCTTGAAGATGATACTGAAAAAAAACATAAGATGATTGAGAAACTTGGTGAGAAGTATAAAGAACTTTTTGAGTCACTGATCCGTGCAAATGGGAAAGATGTTGATACTGATGGTATCACAGATAATATAGCGGATATGCTAGAAGTTATGAATAAAATTGCAAAACTACGAGGTATCAATCTAACAACTGTGATGGAAAGAAAAAAACAAAAACTTGATGAAAAAGGTGGATATGATAAATGGACATATATTCATCATATTGAAGAGTAATTTTTATTTTAACTTAGCAAAACAACCAAACAACTATGTGAACAGATTGAGTACTGAAAAAAGAATTTCCATTATATGGATCTATAGTAAGAGACAACATCCCAAATGTTTTTGCAGAAAATTGAATTCTATCACATATTCGTATTATCAATTCAAAACGTGAAATCATAGAAGCACTTATAGAAAAATGAGATATTAGAGAATGAGATTTCTATACCCAACTCAATAAACACAAAAGTGATAACAACAAAAAACTGCATCATGATGCGCTTTCAAAACTCACTGATGTACAAGAAGTTATAGAAAGTATTACACACATATCACAATTAAATCAATGACAGTATAAGTTATCTCCTGCTCAGCAACACTATGTTGACAATCTCAAATGAGTCGTTCAAGAACAACTTACAAAACGACATATATCACCAAAGGAATTTCTCACAGCAGTTGAAGAAAAAAGACAAAGATTGGGCTCTTTTAGAAATTGAGTATACCTATATCAAACAATAGTTCCTAATACACAATAATGCATAAACTCCTTATCAAAGATGCTTTTCGACAAATCCTTGGCCGCGTGATCTCTGCGATCGGCGGTTTTTTGGTAGTAAAGATTATGACACCATATCTATGACCATTGAGATTCGGTGATTACTCTACTATTCTCAAATATTTTGCGATTTGGTCTGCATTTGCAGATTTTGGATTATATGTGATTGCATTGCGTAAACTCTGAGAGATCAAAGATAGCTTCATCAAAAAATCTCAAGAAGAGCAAGCAGACAGTTGACAACAACTCACTCATGAAGAACTCAGCAAACAGTTTCACGAAAATCAAAAACCTGATGATGCATCGACGAAGGAGATGCAATTATACTATGGTAAATTCGTGATGAGTAGATTTACAACAATTACATTGGTCTATACTATAGCGTTGGCAATTGCATACTTGATTCCTGCATATACAAGTAATCCATATCTGCTTCGATGATTGCCACTTGGGATGATTTTTTCAGCAAGTTTTATGACTGCTGGGATTTTACAACTTCCATTACAATTGTATTGGGGTATGAAACACGTAAGTATTGCACTAACAATTGCGAGAATCGCACAAGTCGCTGTTATGTTAGTACTTGTCTGGTTTTACAAAGGTATTGATTTTTCTAGCTGAGATAGTCGTTCAATTACTGCATTTTTATTGATGATTGGAACTGTGATTGTGAGTGCATTTGTCCAGTGAATCTATGTATGGATTGCATGAAATCGTCACATCAAGCTCACACTCAAACCAGACCGAGCATTTACATGGAGTATTTTCAAAGACAACCGAAAATACTGACTCGCATATTGTCTTAGTAGTCTGCATACACTATGAGTAATGATCTTACTTGGTGTCTACTACCCAACTGTTGCATCATTTGATTATGTCGGAATGTGGGCAGTAGCAAGCGCTCTCATGGAAATTCTTTTGATCGTACCAAGCTCTCTAGGAAATTCTATTATCCCTAAAATTGCATCATATACACAAGAAAGAATGAGACAGGTGTTTGGTGCATTATTACTATTTATATTATGGATTGGTGGAGTATTTTATGTGAATTTCAGTGTCTTTCGCGAAAGCATTATTAAGTTTGTAAGTGGGACAGAATACCTTGCATCATATACGGGATCACGAGGTTCAGATTCACTGCTTCCATGGTTAGCCCTCGTCTTACTCCTGAGTTTCATCAAACAAGTATACAACTTCTTATTCGTTGCACTCCATCTGAATAACAAGCTCCTCTGGGTAAATGGTATCTGAGTTGCGATCTGAGCAATCATCTGATTTATTGCTATACCTCGTTACTGAATAGCATGAGCAGTCGTAACACAAATAGTAATGGAAATATGTTATACACTCTGATGACTACGAATAGCTCACAGCCACAAAGCACCGCTCACATTCTCACGAAAATATGCCTTCGGCATAGTTGCATGAATCATCCTTTTCACAATCGGCGGAAGATACATCTTCGGTTCAGACATACTCGTATGGTGGAAATTAATTGCTTATGGTATAGTATTTAATGCAGTTATTTTGGGTATTTCATACAAACCAGTGAAAGTAATTATGAGAGGATTTAATGGGTAGAAAATATATGCAATTGATTTTTATATGAACATTTCTATACTGAATACCAATATAAAATAATTTATTATGAGTAACAACAAAAAGAATCAAAAAGACGATTCACAAAGAAACAAAGCAAAAGGCCGTAGAGATGGTGCTCCTGCAAAACAAAACAATAGTGGTCGAGAAAGAAATGTCGGTCATAATAAAGGAGAAGAACATTCAGTAAAACCTAAAGGTGGTGCTGGCAATTGGAGTGGGAAACGTCGATAAGATAGTTTATTCTTGCTTTAATAACTAATTTAAGTATGCCTTTTATCTATAGGCATACTTTTTTTATGTTTTATATATAAGAATACATGTACCATATTTTTATAAAAACCCCACCGTATAAAAACACAAACTACATGCCACATCTATTAGAACATTGTGTAGTAAATAATTTTTTGGATAATGAGAAGAATTTTATTGCATATTTTAATAGCATTGCTGCATATACAACAAGTCGATATACACAGTATTCTTGTGAAACTAAAAAATGCGCTACATTATTATGCAAACATTTTCTTATCCCAGTTTCTGAACAAAGAATACAGCATGAAGTAAAAAGAATAGAAGAAGAATATAATGAAATATCATATCAAAAAAAATTATTTGAGAAAATACAAAAAACAATATCTCCAAAGAGTTGATCAATTCTTAAGAAACATAGTGTATCAAAGAAAAGTGTATGAGAATATCAAAATACATACTATAATTCGTATATTCTTGCTGATGAGAACTACAATATCGTACATACAAGTATTAATAATCAAAAATCCATAAAACCTATATCTAAAAAAAATAGTATTAGAGACTATAAGTATAAACTTAGTAATATCACATTTCAATGACGAAAAAACACAGTATTATATCATAATTACAATGATGCAAGCGATATATATATAGGTGATTTTATTGCGACACTACTTCGCGCTTGGATGGACTTTCATGCAACCAATATTACACCACAATACCATCTAGAAAATATTGGGTTTTTCAAAACAGATACAAACATCATTATTACCATACCTACAGAATATATTGCAAACCTTAAAAACATATCACAGTCATTTTTTGATGAATATAAGATCCACTATTGTAATACTCTCTTAAATAATATGCCAAATGTGTTATCAATATTAACAAATAAATCTCAAGTTAGTATGATAGAATTAAAGTCAATTATTATGACATTATCACACCAACAATTATATACAATTACGTGATTATAATACATCTACAACAACATCTTGATATGTACATAAAATTATATATAATATACTAAAATATAAATATATATACATTATGAACGTTTACAAAACAACATTTTGGATAGTTGCTATAGGTCTTAGCAGCTTACCAGCAGTCATTACAATTGTATATCCTCAATTAATTGTGGATCAATACAAAGAATTCATTAGTGCCTATGGAGGTTTAATGACACTAAGTGTCATTGCAACATTATTCTTTCCTGTAGAATCTCATTTTTTGAAGGTTGAAAAAGGAACATTAGACAGTAAAAAACATGTATACTACAATGTAGTTCCATGGTTAGCAATTATATATCTATTTGATATATTGCTTGTTTTTATTATCAAACCTGAATTTATTAATTCACACTTTAGTGAAGTAAGAAAATTAATTGGTGGTATGATAGTCACTGTTATTCTTTATGGTGTATTTGGTGGAGAATACAATCCAATTAAAACTAAAAACCAATAAAATCTAAAGTCCCATTTTTGGGACTTTTTTTATTTTCTCTTGCATCCACTCTGCTACTTCTCTATATTCACGGTATGCAAAAACATATTTCACATCTCTTACTTTCTCACTGCCAGCCACCCATGTAGGTGACGATAGATCCGTAGTAGACTATACTACGAATTTTCATCTATTCATATCGTCACCATAATCATAGCTCGGCACATCTCGTCGAGTTTTTGTTTATAATAATTATATCATGGATACTATACAATATACTGACTTTGAAAAAGTAGAACTGAGAGTTGGCACAATTATTGAGGCACAAGTTTTCCCAGAAGCTCGTAAACCAGCATACAAACTGACTATAGATTTTGGTAGAGAAATCGGCATTAAAAAATCATCTGCTCAAATCACAGTACACTATACACCAGAACAACTTATATGAAAACAAATAATTGCTGTGATAAACTTCTTACCAAAACAAGTTGGTCCATTTATATCAGAGTGTCTTGTGACTTGATTCTCAGATAGTCAATGAGATATAGTCTTAATATCACCTGACAACAAGGTACTAAATTGAGCAAAATTACACTAATTATTATGCTTTACACACTTATCAATTACATTCACATGGCACTTACAACAAGACAAGAAGACTTTTCAGAACGATATAACCAGCTTGTACAACAAGCTGATTTAGCTCAGACATCTGCAGTACGTGGATGTATGGTAATCAAACCATATGGATATGCTATCTGGGAGAATATGCAAAAAAATCTTGATACAATGTTTAAAGCTACAGGTATCGGACATAAAAAACATCAAAATGCATACTTTCCACTCTTTATTCCAAAATCATTCTTTTCAAAAGAAGCGAAGCATGTGGAAGGATTTGCAACAGAAGCTGCTGTTGTAACACATTATCGTCTCAAACGTGATGAAGCAAGCAACACAATCGTTGTCGAT
>CAXYYI010000034.1:0-7246 GCA_964293055.1 uncultured bacterium
TGTCGAAGATAGTCCATAATTCATATCTTTTTCATCTGGTCATAGGTAGTATTCATCAGGTTTTTTTGCCACTGCATCTACCATGTATGCTACACGACTGCCAAAAATATTTTCAATTGTTTGTATGGTAATCGGACTTTCTGGTAGCGAACAAAAAGAATTTCTCAAAAGCAAAAAAGCAAGTATCAAACAAAGAAGAACTGATCATTATTTTGGTCACATGACTGATCTTGATAGTGAGACACTCCAAGTAAAATTTGCCGACAGAATTCACAATTTGAGAGATTTAGGACACTGTGCTGTGACTAAAATCAAAGATCAACTCCAAGAAACAGAAACCTATATTCTTCCAATAGCACATAAAAAAAATATCACAGCTTATAATCTTATGAAAAAAGAACTTGAAAAGCTTCATAAACAAGTATATGGCAATACAAATAAGTTTAAGGAGTATTTGAGTGATGTATTGGGAGAGTAAAAAATTAATACATATACAAAAAACTTCTCCAAGATTAGGAGAAGTTTTTAAAAAAACACACTACAGTAAATTTTATACCAATCTACCCAAGTCCAAAATTTCAATATCTTTGAGTTGATCTACCCATGCTTGGTCGTGGCTGACCATTATGATACCTCATTCGTAGGCATTGAGTGCTTGTGCGATAACTGGAAGGTGACGGAAGTTGATGTGGTTTGTAGGTTCATCAAGAATTAGAACATGCGGTTTTTGGATCACAAATCTTGCGTAACACAAGAGACCTTTTTGTCATTCTGAAAGCGATGCAATTGTATTTTTGAGAAGATCACCAGTCAAAAGAAATTGAGAAGCGACTTTGTATACTTCTTGGTCTGTTACTTCATTTGATACCTCATGAAGCGCATCCCATACAAGCATATTCATATCAAGTGCGTTGAAATCTTGGCTATAATATCACACTCTTACTTCATCTGCGATCATAGCATCGTTGTCATGTGCGTTGAAAAGTCTTTTGAGAAGTGTTGTTTTACCAATACCATTTGGTCCTACAAGTTGGTATCTCATTCCTTTCTTGATAATCAAATCCACTTTTTTCATTACTCTTTCATGATTTTTATCAAGAAGTTCAACATTATTGATAGTAATTAATGGTCCTACAAGATTTTCAAATTCAATATGGAATCTAGAGATCGTTTTATCATCTTTTCTCACATCTACTTTGTTTTCTTCTGAGTCTTCAATTTCATCTCTCAATTTACTTGCTAATTTTCTCATTTTCCCTCATTTATTTTCGAAGAAACTTACTTTTGCTTTTGCATCATTGATTTGTTTTTCCATACGAGCATTGAGCATTTTTTCTTTTTCAATTTGTGCAGCGATTTGTTCAACCACATCATAGTAGTCTCCTCGGTACTGCTCTACTTTATGCGATTGTACATTGAGATACAAGACACCATCGGTAAACATATTTAAGAAGTCCGCGTCATGCGAAATCACAACAACCGTCTTTGGATATGTTAAAAGGAAACCGATGAGATTTCAAATACCTTTGTCATCAAGGTTGTTTGTTGGTTCATCTAACAAAAGAATATCTGGATCTTGAATAAGCGCATGAGCAAGCAATAATCTTGCTTGTTGTCCACCAGAAAAGTCTTTGAGTTGCTTATCATAGTCAAGTACTGTCAATTGTACTTCTTCCAAAACATTTGCAATTTTTCTATCAAGTTGATAGTCTTTTTCAGTAAATGCTGTTGCAAAATACTCTCTCAATGTCAGATGCATTTGATCTCTTGGAATCACTTGTTTAGCAATAGCAATTGTTTTTCCTGAGTCTAAAATTACTCTCCCCTTTTGTGGTTGTAATTCACCCATAATCATCTTAAACATTGTTGATTTTCATGCACCATTTTGCCCCATAATCGTGATTTTTGTTTGTTCACGAAGTGAAAAATCTGCCTCATCAAGAATGACTTTTTTCCCGTCATTATATGCAAAAGAGACCTTATCAAATCTAAGGATGACATTTCCTTGGTTATTCATTAGTAGTATCAGTAAAAATAAATCATTCCTACTATATGAATTCGGATGCAAATTGCGAGAGAAAAGAAAAAAACACGATGCGTATCAAAAAATATTTAATACTGTATATGGTAGCAATCCCTTATCTGATAAAACATATAAAACACGAATAGCAAGTTTACAGTATAATAATACCATCAAGATTATTAAAAAAGCGTATAATATTACTTATACGCTTTTATTCTTCCAATATTGTAATAATGGTTGCCATTTAACCAAATGATCATATCCATAGGCTAAAAATACATGATATCATTTTTGATTTCGTTGCAATATCTGTTGAATAATATAAGGGTCTCTAATCAAATCATCTTCTCATGCTGAAACTTGATTAATAATTGATTTTTCTGGCATCAGTGGATTCATAAATGGAGCTAACCATTTAGATGTAATTTGAGAAAATGGTTTATCTGGGAACAGAGAATTATGTAATTCTTCAAATGTAATTGTTGATCATGGTAATAATTTAGCAATTTTTTCAGTACCCTTATCATTTACGAATTCAACTGGTGCTCATTTTTTCAATGTCCAATATGCATTTCTTCAAACAAAGTAATACAAAACTGCTAAAAGATCAAATTTTTGTGAAAGAACTTTTACTTCTTCAGTTTCATTTGGCTCAGGAGTAGCAATTTGTACACTATATTCTCTGGCAATCCACGCCAACATTCCAGGTTCTCAAAATGCATCTATACTTGATGCTAATGTGTCATCGTCTTTCAAATTTCTCACTCATCCTTCACTCAGAATAACGATGTTACTATGTTTATTTTTTTCATAAAATTGCTTTCGTCTTTCTACAAGATATGCGTATTGAATATGTGTATTATCTAAAACGTGCATAGTTCAATACAAATATAGATCTTTATCATTTAAAGTTCATTCCCATGGTAAAACATCATCTGATTGACAATATTTTTGTTTAAATTTTAAATGATCCTCTAAGTTGAAAAAATATTGACGTATTTCATCAAATGACATGATATTAGGATCTATCTGGTGATTCTTGCTATTATATAATGAAGATATATTTTTATTACTATTCATAATCAATCCTTCTGATATAAAGATATTATCCTCCCTACAACACTCTCCTAATTTCTTCTAATGTCGTCTTCCCTTCAAGCATTTTGAGGTATGCGTCTTCTTTCATAGTGAGGAATCCTCATTGACGGAGAGCTCAATAAAGTTCCATAGTTGATTTGTTTTCGATGATCATGTTTCTGAGGTCTGAGGTCATCTCAAGGAGTTCTACGACTGCGACTCTTCATTTATATCAATCTGTTTGGCAGATGTCGCATCATACTGCTTGTGGTAATTTGCCTGTGAAGTTTTGTGGTGTGCGAGGGGAAACATCTGCGATACCACGCAATACTGTTTTGACTTCCTCTGATTGAGCTAGTGGTGCGTCAATTCGTGTTTCACAACTATGCAGTTTGCGGACAAGTCTTTGTCCAATAATCATATTGAGTGCTGGTGCAAGCATATATGGTTTGATACCCAAATTCAATAGTCTTGTGATAGCTTCTGTAGCAGTATTAGTATGAACAGTTGCCAACACAAGATGCCCTGTCAATGCAGCATTGAAAGCAATTTCTGCAGTCTCTGCATTACGGATTTCTCAGACCATAATAATATCTGGATCGTGACGTAATACTGACTTAAGTCACTCTTCAAAAGTATATCATTTTGTTGTATTGATTTGTGATTGTTCAATACCTGGAAGTTCATATTCTACTGGATCTTCCAATGTAATAATTTTTTTTCATGGTTGATTCAAGTAGTGCAACATACTATAGAGTGTTGTTGTTTTTCCAGATCCAGTTGGCCCTGTGACCAATATCATACCATAGTTTTGGTCAAGTTGTTTCTTAAGAACATCTATATGTGTTTGTGAAAATCCAATATCTGTAAATGGCTTATATCATTCTTGTGCATCCAAAAATCTCATAACAATCCCTTCACCTCTCAAACCAGGCATAACAGAGACTCTGACATCAATTTTCTTTGTTGTTGTGTCAACTTGGTCAACTGCGATAGCAGTTTTTGCAGCGTTAGCTGCATCAGTCGCTACGATAAAGTCAAATCTCCCATCTTGCGGCAAGTAGTCAATATTCATCTTTGTTCCTGCCATAAATTTAATTTTAAGCAGGTATTTTTTGAACTCTGCATGGGTAAATGTAAGAAGTTGTTTCATAACACCGTCTTTTCTCATACGCATCACAACACCATCAACCTGCGGTTGAAAATGCAAGTCTGATGCTCATGCTTGAAACGTTAATTTGATAATCTCACTAATAAATTGTCCATCATCAATAGTATCTCTTTTTGTATAGAGTTCTTGAAGCACTTGTTCTGCTGATCTTCCAGTCGCTTGTGCTTGTTCTTGTGCTTTCTTTGTCTCCAATGCTTCTTGCAATTCCATTTGATCATACCACAAAATTGCTTTTTCAAAAGCTTCTGGATCTGTATAGTAGAGATTTGTTTTATATTTTTTTGCAGCAAGTGTTTCTAAGATTTTTTGCAATACATCTGGATGATTATTCGTTGTCAAAACTGCAAGAGTTGTTTTATCCTTGTCAAAAATAAGTGCTTGTGCTTTTTCAGCCTGATCCTTAGATAAAATTTTGAGTACAGAAAAATCAGGCTGTAAAGCTTCTACATCAATCATCTCTAAAATAGTTTTTGTCAGAGTGTTTTTCATAAATTCACACAAGTAATGCAAAATATAATTTGGATGGGATTTTTGACACGTATACAGTAGTCACACACCTAGAGTACACCTATCTTCTCTAGTATACTGAGAAATCATTTTTTTTGCTAAAAAACACCTCAAATAAGGTGTTTTATCAAGAGTTATTTATTGACATTTTAAATATAATGTTTACATATGCACTAGCTTCACCTATCTAGTCTACCCTGGCAACACAAACGGAATATTATCCAAAGAAATAACTTTAATTCATGTAACCAGTTTGAGTGGAATACGTTTATCCCAATGTGTTTTGTAGTAATACTTACCATCAATTTTTACAAAATCAACAGGAGCATCTGGCATATACCCAAAATGTTCAACAAAAAACTGTTGTACAGATTGTTTATCTGGTCCATCTGGAATAGAACGATAATCAAGCGTTCCTTGTTCTACAACTGGTGAGAAAAAATCTTCTGCAGCAACTGTCATTTTTGCATGGTACACTATGTAAAAAATTATGCGATACTACTATTACTTTCCATAATTGGCAATTGGATAATATTATTTATATCAATACTTCATGTTTCTTTATTTAAATTGGTTGCAGCGATCAGGGTATCTGTTTTCAAACCACCAAGCTCTTTACAAAACAAGGGTTTTTCAACTGCATCAAAATTACGAAGTGCTTCTAGTATTTGAGGGTCAGATTGCTTTTGCTTATCAACTTGTGCTAGCTCCTCTTTCATATTTTTTACATCATCTTCCATACCATTTTGCATGGCATATTTTTCTCGTGCATCAAAACGTTTGAACAAACGATCATTTGGTGTTTGTTCAAGCGTTGTATCTTTTTGTTCTAAAAGGGATTTGTTCTCTAAGCTCATACTGATAGTATAAACATAGTTACAGAAAAAACACTTTTTACAAAAATTTTAGTACTATTTTTATATTTTCTGTATTGACAATATTTTACTTATCAATATAATGTCGTCCTAACATAAAAATATATAAACCATGAAAAAACTCTTAATTGTATTGGTTATTGCTGGATGCACTACCAATATGTACGGACAAGACTCTTGTAAAAAAGTAGATCACAATCAAGACTTAGAAAAACTCATGGAACTTAGCAATTTCCCCAAAAATATGATGGAAGTTGCAAACGGCATGAACGATCATGGCTATGAACCAGTATATGGAACAACAGCTATTGATAGACTAGATTTTGATAATTTTGAGTCAAAGGATAGATTTACTGTATCTGGCAAAAAAGGTGATTTCAGTTTTACTCTTGTAGGTATGGAAGTACTCTATAATAGGGATATTTCTAAAAAAAAAGTTATTGATGATACAAAAATTCTTGTGCATGCACAAGATATCAATGGTAACTATGTTGATTTTATAATGAAACCAACATCATATGAACTAGTTGAACAAAACAAAAGAACTACTCCAAAAGCTATTCCCTTCCTTTCAATAAAGGAGAAAAATGGAGAGTATAAAATATTCTTCAATAATGAGGATCTCTTATCAATCTTTGATAGAGAAATCGCAATCTATATTGAGGTTGTGCTTACTCTAGAAAACTTTTGAATGACATCAACTCTCGCGACATATCTTGTCAGCGAGAGTTTTTTTAGATTATAAGAACTAACAGGAAAGTCAAAAAAATATGATCTGACTATATCGTCAGTGTATATATTGTATTTTCTTGAATAATTCATATAGTAAAAATAATGAAACGTATACTAGGATGATTATCATGATGATTGGATTCTGTTGTTGCTGCATACCTTTTGCAGCAACCGGGGTTTGATGTTGTTGGATGATTTATGATCAATTATACAACAGATGATGATACCTGTACAACCAAAGAAGATCTCAAAGTAGCACAAGAAGTAGCACAACATCTTGGTATCAAACTGCATACTTTTGATTTTCAAGAAGAGTATCACAATCGTATTGTGCAATATATTGTAGATGGATATCGCAATTGACTGACTCCTAATCCAGATGTGATGTGTAATAGTGAAGTATAATTTAAACTTTTTCTAGAAGAATGATTAGCTGCCGGTTTTGATGCTGTTGCAACTGGTCATTATGCAAGAGTCTTATATACCCATCCTACATTGGGTGCGTTATCTTATACAGATCTACACTACTGAGAACAATGAGATCACCAATGAGATGCTCCTACAGAGCATTATTACTCTCTCCTCAAATGAGTCGATAGTAATAAAGACCAAAGTTATTTCCTTGCATGACTCAACCAATTTCAATTATCAAAAGCTATATTTCCACTTGGTAATCTTACAAAACCTCAGATTAGAGAGATTGCAAAACAAGCTGGACTACCAAATGCAGATCGTAAAGACAGTCAATGAATTTGTTTCATTGGAAAGATACCTATGAAGCAATTTTTAGAACAATATATTCCCGTACAAGAAGGAAACATCGTCGATACTTCTGGTAAGATAATAGGAAGACATACTGGT
>CAXYYI010000035.1:0-7216 GCA_964293055.1 uncultured bacterium
GGAACTTCTACTGGTATGAATGAGGTATTTGATGGAATACCAAATAGAAGAACATCTCGTATTTGGAGAGCAGATACAACAAATATGACAACATGAGTGTATGTTGGTATCCAAAGTGGAGCAGTTAATCTCGCATCAGGTAGTAATATGGTACTGTCTCTTATAATTAGTTCAGACACAACATTTACTGCATCTGATACAGTTGTCCCATTTACAACATGAGCAGCACAACGATATGCATACGCTGATATTCCTGACGGAGCATATGTAACAATTGCATCTGTAAACAATGGTATCTTAAGTATTGAAGCTCCAACAACTATTACAACAGGTGCATTTACTACAAAAGAAATTGCTCAATCAATAGATATGTTGTCTGATTATTTTATTGTAGATGATCAAGTATGAGCATATAGTGGGTATTATACGACATTACAAGTGTCTGATCTTATAACTACATGAAATACAATCAGTAGTAACTCTATTGAAATTCAAGCATCAACAATTGACTTACTTAGTGGTGATCCAAATAGTAATGTTATTCTAGATGCTGCAAGTATGGCCTATACTACAGCAATAACACCAGTACCATTTATTAAAAGAAATGCTAGTTTCTGATATAATATACTAGGAAAATACGGTGCAAAACTCTCTGTGCGTGTCAATGTACCTGCATATACAACACCGTGAGACTATGCCTGAAATATTACATATACACTCATAGAAAATTAATCTCTTTTTCTTGCAAGTTGCATAGCTTTTCAATACACCCTATATATTCTGGGGTGTATTTTTAGAATATAACACATAACCATGAGTTTACAAATTGCTTTCAAAAAACTATCATCACATGCAGTTATACCACAACGTGCAAATGATACTGATGCATGATATGATTTATGTAGTGTCGAATCATATTTGTTGGAGCCATGAGAAAGAAAAGTATTTTTGACAAATATTAGCATGGCAATTCCAGTATGATATTATGGACGCGTTGCTCCAAGATCTGGACTGGCTGTAAAATATGGACTTGATGTGCTTGCCGGAGTTGTTGATGCTGGATATAGAGGTGATGTTTGAGTTGTTTTGCTGAATACAGGTGAAGAGGCTTTTTCTATCACAACAGGTATGAAAATAGCACAGATAATTATAGAGAAATATCATGATGTTCAGTTTACTGAAACAGATAATCTTGAAGAATCTACAAGAGGTGAGTGATGATGGGGTAGTAGTGGTGTGTAGTTGTAATAAAATATATGATGCTATTTTCGTTGTATATCAGCCGTTTTCTAATATAAGTTATCTCTTAAAAGAGATTTTTTGATCTTATTAGAGTATGTTGTCTATGAAATATTGTTATAAATCATCTATTTTACATGGGATTATTATAATACTTATTTGTTGTATTGCATTTTTTCCAGCATATCTTTGAGAACAACCACATCTTGCGTGGGTAGGACAACTGATTACAATACTTTTTGCTCTTGCTACCTATATCCCATGGATTCGTGATAAATGATTATATGGAGTATTGGTACTTGGTTGTATTATTGCACGAGGATTTATTATTGAGTCTGTATGAGTGATGACGTGATTGCCCTACGGGCAATTTGCCTACGGCAAAGCACTGTGACCAGTCCTTCCAACAGGTGTTCCATATATGCTTGCTATGACATGGCCACCACTTGTTCTATGAGTATGGTCGTTACTTCGTATTGAGAAAAAACGATATCATAGTCTGAAAAAGACTACTAAGAAAAACAATAAAAAAAATTACTTTGAGTATAATAAATCTTTGCCAAAAAAATTGCAAATAGTCTATAAATACCTTTTTTATAGTGTGCTTTGATGAGTAGGACTTACGGCAGTTGATCTTATACTTGATCCAATTGCTGTTGCAATGTGACTATGGACTTATGCACAACCATGATGGCGATGAGGAGTTCCACGAACCAATTTTCTGTGATGGTTGTTTAGTGGAACAATTGCAACATATATATGTCTCTTGTATGTTAAAAAAACAACTATATTTCAAAATCAGTATGTAAGTATAGATATAGAAAAACCATCAACATCACATTATCCATCAAAATATCGTTATGCATGGTGAATGATTTATACACTCACATTTTTTGTTGCTTGGTATGTGTGGAGAATAGTACTGTAAAATACTTCCTGAGTAAATTTGACAAAAATCAAGACAATCAGTACTATTATACTATGAATAAAATAGTCAAACCTCAATCAGAGAAATTAATATGACATAATAATCTCACTTCTTATAATAAGGAGAAACTTTTTTCTCAATGAAAAAGTGTTGGAGTTGCAGAAAATTTACTAGCTCATGATAAGAATAATCAAATAACTATTCATTCTACAACTCCTATTGATGTTGTATTGTTTGACGAAAATGATGTAAAAACACTGACTGCATTAGAGCATTCGCAAGCTATGCAAAACAATACAACCTATAAGATTATTCAAGATGTAGAAGATATACTACAACGTGCAAAAAGTATGTGAATTATCTCTGTACCACATGATATACAAACACAATTATGAGTGACGCTTGAAAATGAACGTAACTGATATTATATAGACTATGCAACAAAATCTATTGTGCCGCTTATATATTTACCACTTTCAGAAAGAACTAAATGACGTGGTATTGGAACAAAAATTTTACAATGGATGTTGCAAGATAGTACAGAAAAATTGGCATTTGCATGAGGAATACATGCAATTATAGATACGTGGTCTCATGGAACAACTGTATTTGATCATAATACTAATCTTGATTGTGTTGATGCTATATTAGAAAAATGAGTATGTGATATTGATGCAGTGTTATCGGAAACTCCGCTTGTAAAAATGATTACAAGAGAGTGATTTTCTCCAGACCGTATTGCACTACATATAGAAAATAAACATTGTGAACACGTAATTATGTGGTATACACCTAAAAATATGATGAAATAGTATCAACAATAATACTCTATAACACAAATGTTTCTCAAATTTCACTGATTGCTAGTTGTATATCTCAATCATGCACAAGGGTATTGCTCAGTCTTGTAATAGGTTCTTTGAGATGTGCTTGGTCAAGACGGAATGTCTCAAAATGAATTGGTACAAACCACTTACTTTGCATGTGTTTTGCCATTTCAACTGCTTGTTCTGGAGTACAGTGATGTCGCTCCCAAGGTTTGTATGCACCAATTGGCATGATAGCAATATCGACTCACTCACTAAGGTGTGCAGTGAGTTTTTTATATGCTTGTGTATATGCTGTATCTCATCCAAAAACAATATGCTTATCTTCTCTAGTATGTGATATAAGATAACTGCTATGTCATTTCGCTGTATGGTGTCAGACCGAGTACGTTTTATAACGCTCTCGTGGTCGTCTTGCTCATCGATGTCTTGTTTCTCATGCACGAAAAATAATATCGCCGAAGGCGATTTCTTCGTGTCGTTCTATCTCAGTGACATCTTTTTTGTTGTCAATGCAAGCAAGTAGGCTGCTTGTGTTTCTTGGACAAATAAAATGTACTTGTTTTGGAAAATGTTTTGTGATTGCATGCAAAGACTCCATATCCCAATGGTCCATATGAGCATGTGAGAGTACTACATAGTCAATTTTTGGTATTGCAGTAAGGGTAATACTTGGTGGTGTAAGTCTCCTGATACCAATTTTTCGATTTCAGAATTGTATACCAATTTTATCAAAAAGTATAGGATCTGTTAGGATAACAGTACCATAGAAATTTATAAGGACGGTCGCATGACCAATAAGCATTATACTAATGCGTTGATTATCTCGGGAATGAGGATCAGATGGGCTTTGTAAAAAGGAGTTGGGGTTCATGGAAGAACATATATAATTGTAAGATAAATAAGCGGCAGAGCAACATAGTGAGAAGTATATAAAAATCCTACTAAAACACAAAGAAAAAAATACTCTTCACGTTGGACTTTTTTATCTTGCAGCAGTCAAAAGAGACTGATGTATAAACATTTTTTATACTAATTGAGCTACAATAATTTCATTTGACTATTATCGTCAAAACGCTATATGACAAGTAACATATATGCATATAAAAATACAATATGATTTTATTAAGAAGTTTTATCTGCTTACATAATCGTATATGCCTTTTGTATTCTATGCAATTATATTGCTCATTATGTACTACATGAACTATCTTGCATCAGCGACAACAACACTTGGTGCATCAATGATGGATTTAGCAACTGTATTCCCATTTCCATATATGCCACCAGGAGTAGTATTTATGGTTGCATGGACAACAATTTTTCTTTTACTGGCTATATTTCTGATTGTCGCACGAAGACATTATGCTCGTACATGACAGACACAATCTCGTATTATGATGCTATTTGCAGCGACCTGTATCACAAATATGTTGTGGATTGTCGTAACAGGTATGGGCTGGTATGTGATTGCAGCATTACTGATAGCATGACTATGGCGACAACTCTTTTTGATGCTTGATATTTATAAAAAACGCTTTCTCCAAAAAACATTTTGACGATATACATTTGGTGCATATTATGGATGGATAAGTATAGCGACGGGAGCATTGACACTATCGCAACTGGCATATATTGTCTCACCATATTTAGAATTGAGTACAAATATAGCACTTACTCCAACACGAACTGCAATTGTACTTGCTATAGGTATTGGAATTACACTTTGTAGTCGAATTCGTTGGAAAAATATTGCAGCATTGGTATTTGCATTATGGGCACTCGGTGGTGCATTGCGAGCTTTATTTGGATAGAATATAAGACTACAAAAATAATTTTCATATAATAATGTAAAGATAGAAAAAACATCTTGCGTCTTATGAAATTAGTATAGACTCTCTATGAGAATCCGACCTTTGGTCGGGTTTTTTATATGATAGAAAAAATATAGTTTGTTGTTGCAAGCAAGAATATAGTATTATAAAGCTATGAGGAAGAAGCGTATAATGACTGCTATGAAATAATGTTTTTAATAATTTTAAAAAACCTTCCCAAAAATAGGAAGGTTATAGGTGATTATATTTCTTTTAGTGTTATACCATCTTCTTCAAGAAGTTTGAACAAGAGTTCATAACTGTTTTTGCCCAAATTTCTTCCTGATCTAATATCTTTTTTAGATAGCATGGTAATTTCATGCAACTTTATTTTATGGATGGTTCTAGCTGCATATAAGTTTCGATTATGACTACTATTATATACCATTTTAGATCTATCAATAGGTCTTAATAACTCTACTAGTACATTACCAATTCTTGTTCGGTAATTTTCTGTATTTGATATTTTCTCATCTAACCATTGTCCGATTGATAAGGTTTTACCTTGATAGTCTTCTAATAATTTAGAATAAAGCATCGTATCATAATAGGCGTTTAAAAAACTACTATATGATGCTTGACGTAAACGTCCTTCAAATGTATATTCGCATTTTTTTGCGACCTGATTTGACGAGCCATTATATTCACTGCATCGTATCACAATACGGTTCAATTCTCGTTCTTCAAAAAAGTATTTTTCAAGAATCTGTACCGCCTCAGTCATATAGCCTTTGCCTTGATAATCAGAATCAATCCAATATCCAATTTCTCCAGAACGATCTGTCCAGTTCAGTCCAAAGATACCTATATTACCAATATATTTTGATCCAACATAGATACCGTATTCTATTTTTTTATTAGCTTCAAATTCTTTTTCTTTTACTGCTAAGTATTTGATTGTATCTTCAATAGTTTTTGTACCGTCTACCCATGGAAACCATGGACGTAAGTGCTCTCTGTTTTTATCAACAAGAGCAAACATTTTTTGAGATATGTTTTTACCAGGCTTTGTACGTTTGAGAACAAGCCTTTCACCTTTTAGTGTTGATTTAAGTTTCATATGTAATTATTTATATGTTTTTTATACTGTAGTAAATTCCAAAAAGGAAGAGTAATATACCGATAACTTTGATCACTATCGTGAAACGAGATAGTTTTTCGGAGAATAATAAGATAGGATATAGAGATAATACTATTAAGGATAGACCATAGAATAAGTACTTTATATGATCTTCACTAAATGGTAATATACATATTCCTATTAACAAACTAGGCCAATAAATATTTTTATATGATATCATAATTATTATTGGTTTTTATTTTCTCATAATTTTTGCTACCCAGTAGAGTAGTAATATACCAAACTTACCTAAACCATAAAGAAATAATAATTTTGGTTCGTTTGGCCCATCTGATTCACCAGATGGTGGACAATTTAAAGTAGCTTGATTATGATGTTTTTTTGCAAATAAATCCCATGCTATCACTGTACGTGTGCCGTGAGCAGCACCAGTTGGTGCTACAATATTAATGTGTCTTTGATCTTGTAATAATACTTTTAGATTAGGTAATATATCTTCTGTGATATTACTTAATGTATCCCAAGATCCAAGACCGGGATAACTATTCTGATTATTTGCTTGGCAGTATGCTTTTAGATACTGTACCTCATCTGGAAGTCCTGCTACTATAATGACTCCATCTGTTTTTTCTTTGAGGGTAAAAACAGCATCTGCTCGTAATTTCATGTTTTCTTGGCTCCCACCTAGAATAACATACATAACATTTTTTTCCATAATATAGTGTATTTGTTGTTAGACATAATTGTTAATGATCATAATATGAGTATATTATAAAAATATCTTTACATTAATCAATAAAAAAGTCAATATCTGTGTGTCTATGTAATATATAAAAAATAGGTATTATGATTTTTTCTCATTGCATTTAATCTATGGTTTTTTAGTATGGTACATAATTACCATATATATTTTATGTCTATATTTTCTTGTCTATGGCACCAGTCTATTCGCATTCACAGTTGCAAACATTTCAGACGTGTCCATTGAAATATCGTTTTGAAAAAATAGATACAATACCAGTGCCAAAAGTTCCAGCAATTCCTTTGTCATTAGGAACTGCGGTACATGCTGCACTTGAGACCTTGTACGCATATCGTCGTAATTTAGTAGTATCTTCAAAAGAGCAAGTACTGCAATGGTTTGATGAAGCATGGCAACAGGAAGTTGATCGTGAAAATGAAAAAGCAGCTGCAGAGCAGCTGGATTATGCTTTTAGCAAAGAGGATGCCGAACAAGCGATTGTCAGAGGAAGACAATATATTCAGT
>CAXYYI010000036.1:0-7183 GCA_964293055.1 uncultured bacterium
GATGCAGTTGTTTTAGATTGAAAGGTTATTTTCTTTGTAGTTATAGATTTTGGTTTTGTAGAAGATTGGGATATTGTTTTAGTAGACGAAGATGCGGATTTGGTAGAAGGAGATTTACTTGTTGTTTGTATAGACCCAGTATTGGTAGCTGATTTTAAAGATTTTTTGAGTCCTATAATTGTTTTTTCGTGTATTTGGGCAGTTCCTTTTCGCTTTTTATATAGATCCTGGTAGTATGTACTTGATGAGGAAGTTGAAGAACTAGTAGTAGGTGAACTCACTGTTTGATATACTGTTTTGGTAGGAAGATATGGGTAATAAATATCTGTATAATACTGACTATATCATGGTGTAGGAATGTTTTTTGGCAAGCAAGTTGCTCACGATATACTACAAGCAGAGTAATAACTTTCTCACTTTTGGAGAGCTGGATAAGTAATGTAACTTGTATATACCACCTCTCATGTATAAAAATGATAAGGTCGTTGTATAGACAATTGTTCTCAGCCATCTAAAAGAGATATTCATGGTAAGAGTAGTATATTTCATGTATATATAAATCATGACAATGAGCTTGTAACTATAAGATGCTGTCCTGTAGTAAGTTGTAGATGAAATTTTTTGATAGTTGTAGATGTGCCAAGTCATATAATACTAATATCTCAGCTCATAGATCTATCGCAATATATTTCTATATACTCTGGCAGAATATCACTGACTGCATGTATTTCAGACAAAACACATGCATCTCAAGGCGATAACTGATGGTTTGCAGTAGTATTTTGTGTGGTTTGCTGGTCTGGATTATTGGTAGATGTTCCGGAGTTATTATTGGTTATATTAGTCGTTCAAGTAAATGTAACTGCTCAATTTGCAGTTCAACTATTTTGTTGGATTTCATCCATAGAATCGCCTGAATATTCAGATGAGTCTGTTCCTGTGAATTGTTGATTATCATCTAATACATCTTGATCAGAAGGAAGGTTTTCATCTCAGATAGCTATATCTCCACAAAATACTACTCATGGAGTTCCATAGTATCAAGAAAAAAGATTAGTTACGTATCAATTTGATACATACCAGTGTATATATGCATGGTCTCACGTGTATAATAAAATTGTATCAAGAGAGTAGTTATTGGGTATTGAGGAAATTACTCACTGAGTAAAAGATATAGTATCATATAAAAATCATTGTGAATTTAATAAGTCTACAGTAAATCAGGTTGTATCAGGGATAGATAGTCATTGTCATGTTATTATATATATGTCTCATGTAATAAAACTTGCACTATCTGCAATAACAATGCTAGAGTATGCTGGCATAAAAAGTCAGGTTAGAACAAGTGGTTTAGACTTTACTCATGAGAGAATAAGAGTATCCTCAATATCAGTACTGCTAGTATTTGTAATTTCAATCCACTCATCTGTTCAATCAAAACCAATTTCTGTGATCATAACTGATTCCATACCAGTCATAAATTCGGATTGAGCAAAAAACTCTCAACTAAAACAAGGATATACCATATCATACCTGGTTGTATTTCATAAAACATCATCAATAACCATATGTTGTATAGTATGTTGTATAGTATCTTGTATAGCATATACATAACATCATATAACAGATATAAAAGCCATAATAGAGAGTATTATAGAACGCTTGGACATAGAATTTTATATAAGAAATTAAATGTCAGCAGCATATAAAAATAGTGGCATTTTTACAAAGAATAAACTATGACAAAATATATGACAAAACAGTAAACATATTATGTCACGAATCTATTTTTTTGGTTATAAGAAAGTTTGAAAGATGAGTGTTTTTTTGACAGTTTTATAAGTCTTATGTATACTAATAAGGTATTATTTATTATTTTGATTTGTTAGTATGCCTACTGAACAAAACACAACATGAGTTGGAGGAGCTCCATTATGAGTATCTGATGATACAAGTAGTTCTACTGTATCTCAACCAACATCACCAGTTGCAGATCAAATTTCTGATCTAGGAGATATTCTTTTGGAGAAAAATATGGATGATGTACAATCAAATGATTTTATGCCAGTATGACAAAATGATGTGGCACAATTAGATAGTATCAATAATATTTCTGAAACTCAGATTGAGAACAGTGATGTATCATTGGATAGTAGTGTAACAACTAGTGATACTACTACTGTTGCAGAGGAAACAAGTAGCCAAAATGGTGATACAAACACTATAGATCTAGGAGATATTAATCTTAGTTGATCTACTGCGAGCAGTACTGATGTGATAAATACTAATACAGTAAGTACAACATTAGAAAACAATACTGACTCAAATCAGACTGAAAATACTGAAAACACAACAACAGATGAGGCAGTAGTAGAACCTATTATTGATCTTCCTGAGATTTCAATGGATAGTATTAATCTAGACGATAATGCAGAAGTAACAACAGAAAACAATATTTCTAATGAAACAAATATTTCTGAAAATACACAATCGGATGCAAATCAACAAACAACCGAAGTTTCTGAGGTAACTAATAGTAATACTACTGATATATGATGAATCTCGTTAGATAGTATTGAGCTGCCAAGTAGTCCAGTATCAACAGAGGAAAGTATGACAAACGAACCACAAGGCGATAATAATATTTCACTAGAAGACGGTGCTTTAATTGAAACAGAGGCAGCGACAAATGAATCAACAGAAACAAGTACTGATACAACAACTGAAAGTATTGATTTTGATGCCTTGGAAAACATTGATCTTCCTGAATCTAGCAGTGTCGATATAAATGGTGGAGATGGTAATCCAAGCACTGAAAACACAACAACAGATGAGGCAGTAGTAGAACCTATTGTTGATCTTCCTGAGATTTCACTAGATAGTATTAAAACACCAGTAGTGTCAGAAGTAGCGGTGGAAGAAACACAAAATGAAGAACAACCAATTGTTGACGTTTCTGTATCTGAAGAAATTCAGCCGGAGGCTGAAAATACAGAGAAGGTCTCTGAATCAATGGCAAACGAAGAATTTATGGTAAACGAAGTGCCTATTGTAGAAGCACCTATTTTAGAAGAAAGTATTTCTGAAAACAATAGTATTGATATATCAAATATTGAGACACCTATTATAGATACACCTATAATCACTGAAAATACAAACACACCAGAAAGCACTTTAGAGGTGGCGCAACAAAACGTAGAAAATAGTTCTACTGAAGCAGTGATTGAACTACCAAATATTGATGATAAGTTGGCAAATATTGCACAAATAGCAGAAAAAGTAGAAGAAGGTATTGATCTTGATAGTCTTGTATGACCTGATGAACAAAAAGATAATTCTGAAGATTCAATAAATAACAATACAGTTATTGCACCACAACAAGATGTCGTACCACCTGTTGTACAAAATGATACAACTACAACACAAGATAAAAAACCATTGAAAATGGCACTTGTAGGAATGGGGATTGTGGCTATATTAGGTGCAGGGTATTTCTGATATAAAACTGTATTCCCTATGGGATTAGGAAATAGTGAAACAAGCAGTGTTCTATCATGAGATATGTTACCTGATCTCTATAGTGGTGATAGTATGAGTGGAGATACTCTTAGCGGTGATATATGACAAAATAGTGGTGAAATATTATTAGATGATATTTTATCTGGTAGCACAAACTCAGGCGATACTGATATATGAGTATTACCTGATGATGGCACAGATAGTAATTGAAATACAGACGGACAAACACCAACAAGAACACTTGATGATGTAAAAAACGATACAGATATACTTATTTCAAAAGCAAGAAAACTTCTTATCAAAGCAACTATTGCAAAAAATGGGCCAGCAAGAATTAGTGCATTCAGCATCCAAAAAGATGTAGATAGTTTTGTGCAAACTCTTGCAAATACAACTGACATAACTACTCTAGAGGCAAGCGAAAAAACTCTTGAACAACTTTCGCAACGTTTGACTTCTCTAGAAAATAGATTAAATGGCAGCAGCAACTAGCAGAATGCTAGCAGATATGTTAGATACATATCAAGTTTATTTAGAACACGAAAAGAATGCGAGTCCTAAAACCAGAGAAAACTATGGTCTGTGGTTAGGAAGATTTTTGGAGTTCATTGGAGATATACCAGTTGAAGATATCAAATCACTTGATGTTTTGGATTTCAGAACAAAATTATTACAAAGAAAATTAAGCAAGAAAACCATAAATTATCATATTGTCGCACTGAGAGCTTTTTTGAAATTTTGTCTCAAACACGATATAGATGTTATCTCTCCTGATAAGTTAGAATTAGGGAAAGTGCCACCAAGAGTGGTCAGTTTCTTAGAAGAAGATGAAATACAAAAAATACTTATAATGCCACTGATGAATGAAAAAAAAGATATCAAAAGATTGAGAGATGAAGCAATCTTGCATACTCTCTATGGGACATGATTACGTGTGAGTGAACTTGTCAGCCTCAAAAAAACTGATATAAAGATGGATTCAAATCAATTTTGGGTAATTGGAAAATGATCAAAATTGAGATCGGTGTTTTTTACAAAACAAGCCAGAGAAAAATTAGAAAAATATCTTACAGCAAGAACCGATGACTGTCCATATATTTTCATCAATCTCAGTAACTTTAGATCGTTTACACAACTTTCAAGAAATAGTATTGAAGAACTTGTGAGAAATTATGCCAAACTTGCATGAATTGATAAGAAAGTAACACCACATACGTTGCGTCATAGTTTTGCAACATCACTTATCAAAAAGGGTGCTGATATAAGATCAGTACAAACACTGCTATGACATGCCTCTATTACAACAACTCAAATCTATACTCACGTCGATGATAAGTATCTAAAAAAAGTCCACGATCTTTTGGATGATGTTGTCAGTGAGGTTGAGTAAAGAGGTGTTATGTTTTAAGAAAAATATTTTTGTATTTCTTGTGAAAAATTTCTAGCATCTTTTTGGGATTTTCTGATAGTAATTTTACATTCTACTTTCATTTTAAATATATTTTGAAATGCTTCTGGATTGAAATCTTTCATATCTTTTACTGTATCAAACAATACTCTAAAATACTGAGTAATAACAGGAGGGAATACTGTTTCAAGTATATAATCACCAATAATATTGAGAAAGTATCATTCTTGCATAAATTTTGTTGTAGCATCACACACTACCTGAATATCATACATTCTTAAAATAGTAGCAGCATGCGTATCCATAATACCATCATTTCAAACAAGAAGGTACACATTTTTTAGTTGTTGTTTCATGTTTTTCAAGTTGGTTGTTTCTGTTTCAGGAATACCCAATATATGATATAAATGAGCATTATACATATAAAGATTACTATCTGCTGGTGACTCTAATGCCATAGTACTCAACAAATCTGCCCAGATATTATCAAGATCTACCAATGATGAAGCAGAAAATGTCTTTTGATCACCATCTTTAAGACTAATTTTAATATTATTAGTCTGCATATATGTATTTTGAACTTTGTTTGTAAGCTCTAGTAGTGATAAAATCCATGCAGTATGAAGTTTTATCTTACCATGTTCTTTTGTAAGAATTTGGTTATCTAGCAACTGATCTATAATTCTATAGAAGTTAGGAAGAGAAATTTTTTCATGTTGCGATACATGTTTATGGAGGCTTTGTATTGTATATTCCTGCGAATCTGCCAATGAGAAAAATATTTTATCATACAGTGGTTTTGTAAAAAGCATATAGATTTCTCAAAAAATAAAATTCTTAATTAATAATAATTATTTATCTAAATTTATCAAATTATTTGACAAGTAAAATACAAATTGTATAATGTTGACATAAAACAAAAATAATAAATAATATAAACAGATCTTTAACATGAAAACAACAGAAAACAACAATTTTGAAACATTCTCAGTAGAAGCTGTAGAAGAATTTATTGAAAAAAAAACATATGAACAAATTAAGAAAACATCAAGGTATTTAGCAATAGTATCAAGTACTATTTTATCCTTACTGGCAGCTGTATTTCAAACAGGATCTCCTAGTCCGATTTATGTTTTTATGTTTTTTATGACTGCGTCTTTAGTGATATTTAACATCACTTTCTTTGTAGTAGGCTACACTGTCATATTCTCACTATTAAAGAATAGGTATATGAGCAGATTATCTATAATAGAACAAAAGCAAATAATCACAGATAAAATAGAAAAAGATTTGCTATCTTGTAAAAAGAATATCGCAGATACTCTAAAAGAACAAAAAGAATTAGATACCTATCTCGTAGAGGAAAATAACAAACAAAAAATACTATCAGATTACTTAACAAAATTAAATCAATTATCATTATGAAATCAATCTTTATAACTTCCTTATTGTGTCTATTATATACAATAGGATATAGCCAAAATCATAAGTATTTTAAGCTATTAAATCAACAACGCACAGATACAATATGTACAAATGATAGTATGTATAAAATACATTATACTATCACAAATACTGAAGGGGGTACATATATCAAAATATGTACTGAAAAACTACTTCTCTATAAAATTCCACCACACTTATTGGAGTTAAAAAGAGCCACTCAGAACGATCCAGAAAAACTTTATTGCAGTAGAGTAAACAGTATAATATATAACAAAAAAACTGTAACTGCAGCAAAATTATCCTTCTTTTTACTTTGGGAAAGAACATATAGTAAAGATAAAGTTACTGATACACTGTTTTATAAAGCATTTATAATAAGTATTCTATCTCAAACATTATTACTACTTTGTTTCTTTGGGCTTCAATTATTATTAAATAGAGATTTCAAAGAAATTAAAAAAGAAATCTTATCTATTCCTAATGAGATACAAAACACTTCAATAAAACATTTTTTTAATGAAGGAAACATAGTACTTATGTCAGCATATCTAGTAATTTCCTCACTCATAAGCACTATTGCTAGCCAAGCACTATTTGATATCGTTTATGGAGAAGTATTTATTGGATATGTTATATATAATACGATAATATTATCTATATTATTACTTATTATGAGATTTATTAAGTTTGAATAAACTTCAACACAAGGCAGTATATCTACCTTGTGTTTTTTTCTATTATAAACTAATTCTTGCAATAGCAGATCATCGGACATGGATATGTGGATGAGCTATGTTTATTTGTTTTGCG
>CAXYYI010000037.1:0-6996 GCA_964293055.1 uncultured bacterium
TGTTTGTGGTTTCAAGTCCAATAGGAGGTTTGTTGCAAATACATTGCATTGTGTTTCTTGTGTCATAATTATTTGATTTAAATTTTTGTTATATAAAACTTATTATATATAATTATTATTTATTGTCAATATCTATTTTACTAAGATACTACTCTACTTATACACCATTCTTCTATGTTTTGAGAGTGTTGTTTTAATATTGATTGCACATTTTGATCATTTTTATAATGTAATTTTAATCATTTTAAAAGGTCATTAGCTAACTGATCTGGTAAAAATATATTATTAGATTGATAATAAAAACTTTTATATTGTGATACTATTAATCGAGAAGGATTTACATACTGTATAACAGACTCCCAATCTAAAAGAATTTTCACATGAATATCTAGTAATTCTTGTTTGTGTTCACCGATATGGTTCCATACACGTGAAGATGATGATTCTTCTCCATACACTTCTCCATAGTAATTTTCCACAGATGTAGCATAGGTCGCATAGGATATAATCATATCATCTAAAGGATGATTACTACACAACATATCAACTTTTTTTGGCAAAAATTGTAATGCATCTTTCAACTCTGATAAAACACTAATAATATTAGCATTTGGCATTAATTTTCTATATTGTTTAACAATGCTTTCTAATGCACTGCTATCTGGTTCTATAATATATATAGTACCATAAAAGTCTATTTGCATAATTCAAAGCCCAATTTTTGGCATATATCACGGAGCAACCTCTACAATAATTGCATCAGATTTTATATTACAATATATCATAAGATTATATCGAATATTTCATATATATTCATTCCAATTCATAATTTCTGGATTAAAAACAATAGTACTCATATTTAACATTATATTATCTATCTAAAAACATTTTATCAAACTTCTCTTTATCAAATGTATATTTTCCATTAAAACTCTGTACAAGATTTTGTACATCTTCATAAGCATTTCACAAACACGTAGTAGCTCATGGTGATGGTGTAATTGTGAAGATAGCACTATTATCCAATGTCTTAAATTTTGCTTCTCAGAAGTCTAGTCACTTTTTTGAAGTTTTGGTAGTATTTAAAGTCTGAGGTCTTGTACCACCATATCATATTGCTTTTTGAATATTCTTATAAGTCATTGTAGGGATAATTTTTTTAATTTCTTGTGAAAACAAGTATTTTCCTATAACTGGCAACTCATAGAGAGTATTTCTAAACAAATATTTTGCTGCTTTCCAATTATCTTTATGTAAGACGTAATACAAAGCATCTGTAGCTTTACGAGATATTTCAAATACTTTGAAGTAATCTCATACAGTATTATTTTTGTATCTTTCTAGTTTTGGTATTCATAAGGCTGTTGGTCAAAATCTTGTAATTGTATCATCATGTACTTCAGGATCTCCATGCACCGCTGCAAAAGGAAGATCTGGGTCTTGCATAGTATAAACTTTTCAATTCAGTACTTTATCTTTCGCTGTAAAAAAGCTTCATGCAACAGACAAAATAGAAAAATTCTCTACTCATAATTCATTACTACCGTCTCCATATTGAAATCATACATCAGGATGATGTTTATGAAAATCTTTTAATAACAACGGCGTATATCAACCTGCTGCAACCATCAGTGCTTTTGATTGAAACACTCTTCAATCTTCCAAAGTCACATAATAACATCAATCTTTCTGTTCGATATTTTTGACTTTTGCATTTGTAAAAACGTCTAATATATCTTGTCTTGCTTGTTCAGCATAATCTACAAATGACTTACTGAGTTTCCCAAAATCAATTGTATATCAATGTGGTGAAAAATGTGCTGTCACTTCTTGAGATTTATCTCTTCATTCCATCACTTTGGGTTCATGTTGTGCAATTTGCTTCCCATCTAATAATGTATCATCTGGGAATAGTCAAAGAAATTCATAATATCTTTTTGTCAGTTTTTCTACTTGTTCTTTTCCAACTGCCAAAAGCATTTTATGATGTATAGCATAAACATCAGTATTTTTTGGCAAACATTTTTGAAGGTATTTTTTTAGTATATTTGCCTTAAAAGAAACCTTTGTAGCTTTTTCTAAGCTATAATTACTTTCAATATTTCATTCATGCAGTGTTTGACTATTATGAGTTGCTTTTGAATTTACATCTCATAATGATGATTCTTTTTCCAATAACACTACTTTTTCTACATCTGTATAGGCAGTTAACACAGCAGCTATAGAACTACCACTCACACCTCATCAAATAATAACAACATCAGATGAAATTATTTCTGAAGAATTTACTGGTTTCATGTATAATCTAGGTTATTATATAAAGTATTTTATAGGATTTTTATAATGTCTTAAGAAGGACAACATACGAATCATAATTATTATTGTATAAATTACAATATCATTTTTTATATTTTTTAAATCAAGAATAATCAAATATTGACATAATAAATTGAATACATATAATAAAACATATTATACAAATCTAAAAAATCAAATATTATGGTCTTTAACATCCTTATTACATTAACTATTCTCATTGTAGCAGGTGTCTATGTTTACAATAAGCATATCCAGACACAACACTCTATTTTGAGACAATATCCTATTCTAGGGATATTACGATATCTATTTGAGGCGCTTGGACCTGAAATGCGTCAATACATAACAGATAATGATACCGAGGGGAAACCATTTTCTCGGTACATATATCGTCAAGTTGTAAAACTTGGAAAGTATCTAGACAATATTACAGGGTTCGGGTCTCAAAGAGATTTTGAGAAATCTGGTTTTTTTCTTGCAAATACTATGTTTAGTATCCATGAAAAAAAACTACAAGTTGATAATGCAAATAGTATACAAACCTTTGCATATCAAATAAAAAATGAAGCTTTGGTGAGTCGTCATGAAAAAAGAGTGGCAACAAATATAAAGCCATATCTTTTAGAGTCACCTATAATCATAGGCGAACATGATGAGGTTATCAAAACTCCTTGGGCAACCAAAAGTTTTATTGGTATGAGTGCCATGAGTTATGGTTCACTGGGTGATCATGCTATAGAAACACTATCTCATGGACTTGCGAAAGCAGCCGCATGGATGAATACTGGAGAAGGAGGTTTAGCGCCACTACACTTTGTAGGAGGTGGACCTGTAATATTTCAGTTTGGTCCTGCAATGTTTGGTGTTCGAAATGAAGATGGCAGTTTTTCTCATGATCTTTATAAAGAGAAAACAAATCATCCTCAAGTCGTAGCGACCGAAATAAAATTCCACCAAGGTGCCAAAGTAAAAGGTGGTATTCTTCCAAAAGAGAAAATCACTACTACCATTAGCACCATAAGAGGAATACCACTAGGTGAAGATTGTATTAGTCCTAATGCATATGGACATATATATAACGCTTATGATCTTGCACTTTTTATAAAAGAACTCAAGCAGATTAGTGGGAAACCTGTAGGAATAAAGATTGTTATGGGACAACAAGATGAAATCAAAAACATGTTAGTTGTCCTTATACAGGAGAATGCATTACCAAACTTTATTACAATTGATGGTAGTGAAGGTGGTAGCGGTGCTGCTCCACAAGACATGGCAGATGTTCTTGGATTACCAATTTTTGGTAGTATTAGTATTTTGGATTCTCTACTTCAAGAGCTTCAAGTACGTCACAAGGTAAAAATATTTGCATCTGGTAAACTAGCAACACCAGATCAAATAGCAGTTGCTATGGCTCTTGGTGCAGACTGCATCAATATTGCACGAGGACTTATGATGCAACTTGGTTGTATCCAGGCACTTAAGTGTAATACAAACAAATGCCCTGTTGGTGTTGCGACACAAGATGCTAGATTACAAAATGGTCTAGTCATAGAAGAAAAAATGTATCGTGTTGCAAATTATATTTGTACATTACGAAAACATGTGTTTCTTCTTGGAGCAGCTTGCGGCATCACTACTCCTACAGATTTTTCATACAAACATCTAGTTTTCCAAACAGGTGATGGAAAGTTTGTAAAAAACAATGATATTAGAAATCTTTTTTAAACTTAGAAGCACTAACGTTTTTGTTAGTGCTTTTTTAGATTATAGGAAAACGAAAATTCAGAAGTATGTTTTATTATAAAGAAACCTCATATACAAGAATACTATGTCGCCACTTATGTCATAAATAATCCTTTTGTTCAAGTCATCACTCACATTGTAAAAAGTCCATCCACTCTTTATTATGCAAAATATTAAATACCTTCAGCGGAGATTCCATGGAATCCAATAATCTATATTTTAATCAACAATCTTCTATGAATTTTTCAAAATAAGGTTGTGTTAAAGAAGAAATATTGAGTATTAGTTTACCATCAGAAGTTAAATATTTTTTTGCACAATATAACAAATCATGCAATAAAGAAAGTCATTCATAAGGATTATCGTCAATACTATTTGGTCTTGGGATATATGGTGGATTACATACCACAAAATCAAACTTTTCTAATTCTAGTATCATATTTGCATTACCAAGTACAAATCTACTTTTTGTTCCAGAAATAGGAAAATCATTATAATACTGCTCTGCTTTTGGATTAATATCATTAAATATCAGTTCTTCTATGTGTGGATACTTATGTGCAACATATCTTCAGATAAATCACGAGCCACATCACACTTCTGCAACCTTTTGTATTTTTGTAAAATCATATTTTGAAAGTACTTTTGAACAAAAAACAGTATCTATAGAAGGTCACCAGACACCAAGATAATTTCTCTGTTCAAAAAGCATTTGATATCAATCAAACTCGATACATCTCACAGGTTTGGTATATAACATATATATTGTTTCTCTTGTCAGATAATCAGGAATAGAGTGAATTGCATTATAATCTGTCATCAAAACCGGATTTTCTATATCTATTATATGCTTTATATTATGCATAGGATATGAGAAAACTCTTTGATTATTTTCATTTCTATCATTTCACATAACCGTTGCTAACTCTTCTCATTGTGCATAGAGTTCCATTAAACTCATATCTATAGAAAATTTTTGTAACATATAATAAGTTTTATAAAAATATATAAAATAATTTATGAATAATTACACTTATGAATCGCTAATAACTGATCTTATTGTATACATCTTTAATATACAAATTTTATACATCTTTCGCAAATGCTTTTTATAAGCTATTTTTGAATAGTTTCAAAACATCCATGATTTACTTATTGTAAATAAAACATTTTCACTTGAAATACATATTATTTTATATAATATACTTATTGTTAATATAACAATTAGTTGTAAATATTTATATTCTACCTATTATTATAATGAACTCAGCTAAACCTATCCTCACTATTATTGACTATACAGAATGTTTTGCTAGCCCAAATGGAGCACTAACTGTAAAAGAATGAGATGTTATATGATCTGTTATCAAACAACTAACAGACGCATTTGAAGCAAAAAATCTTCCTCATGTATTTACATGAGATGCACACCCAGAAAATCACATATCTTTTTCATCTCGTTTTTGATTAAAAGGTATTGCAGCTATGTGAGATGAGATGAAACGACCTGATCATAGTGTTGAATGAACTCCATGAGCATGACTCTATACCCCATTTGATGATTGAAATTATACAAGAACAATTAAAAAATGATATCTTACTGATCATGATTCATATAGCGCATTCGGTTGAGTAACAGAAGATGAAAGCCAAACATTTGATGAATATTTACAAAATCAAGCAATTACAGACATATATCTTACAGGATTAGCAACCGATTATTGTGTATGAAATACTGCACTTGATGCAAGAAAACACGAATTATGAGAAAACACAGACAAAGTAAAATCTCCATATAATGTATATCTCATAGTAGACGCAATCAGAGGTGTAGCATCTGAGTCTACACAAACAATGTTACAAAAACTAAAAGATGCTGGTGTTATATTTACCACTTCAGAAGAAGTTATACATAAACTCATACACCAATACACATAATCATAATAAAGTAAACTTACTACAAGTATTAGCAATTAATTATATTTATACACTATCCTAAACAACAATGAACACTACAAACAATCAATTTGATATGGCATCATACAAAGCAGTTATAAAAAATTTTCCTCCTATACCATGGGAGATATTCAATAGAGAAGATGATGAAGAAGTAAGACAAAGAATTAGTGAAAAAAATAGAATCCTTCAAACTGACGCATACAACAGAACTATGCAACATATTAGATGAGAAAAAGGAGATGTAGAAGAAGTATTTACACTTACACTAAGAAAAAATGCTGGTGAATGATACAATATCATCTACGGAATCAGAAAACAACTAAAAGCTATTTTTGAAACACCTATTACACAACATGAACTAGATTTTGCAAAAGCATTTTACGCAGATCAAAAAGCAAAATGAGGAAATCATTTTTTTGATGCACAAATGTGGCAAGATATTATTGACAATCATTGAGGTAAAATACCACTTCATATCAAATCAGTAGCTGATGGAACAGCACTAAAAGCATGAGAACCAGTATTGTGGGTCAAAGGAAAATGAGAACTGGCAGCAAGATTCGAGCCATTGCTTACAAGAATTTCATATGAAACATGTGTTGCAAGTGATTATTTCGAGATCACAAAACTTATGCACCAGTGAAGAGTTGCAGAAGTAATTTATGCAGATGAATTTTGAGCAAGAAGTGCGATCAACTGGCAACAACATTTTGCAGCTGCAGAAGCAGGTATTGTATGATGATGATTACAAGCAACATCCAGTGATGTTACTGCAGCAGTCTATCCACAACTTCGTACATCTTGAACAGTTGCTCATAGATTCCTTGCTGCATACCCTACCGAAGATGATGCATTTATTGATGCAATTGAAAAGACTGATAAAATTACACTCCTTGTGGATCTTATCGATAGCTATCAATGAATTGACAAAGCAATTGCTCTTAAAAAGAAATACAACTTTAGATTCATGATTGA
>CAXYYI010000038.1:0-6776 GCA_964293055.1 uncultured bacterium
TTTTTTTACTATATGCAAGAATGACACTACACGTTGTACCATACTTTTATTTAAGTAAAAATGAAGTATGAATTTGTTTATAAAAAAAATACAAGTATATGTAATGGGGATTGTATACACATGTATGGTGTTATGATTTTTTCTTGTTATATGACAACAAACAGAACACCATAGTACAACAAGATTAGATTTTCCCAAAAGATGCCATATGCATCTAATAAATGATAATAATGATTCTCTTCTACAAGTCTCTTTATTACAGAATCAAAAATTACTTCGTGATAATACAGAAGAATTATCAAAAACTTTTCTATTTCATACAGATTTTTTTATCTTTGAAGATGTAGATAATAGTTTCTTACAACAAAGATCATATTATATCACTCAACGGTTATTTCATACTTTTCCACCTATTGTCGTAGAAACGCAACGCTTATTGTTGTAGTCTATTTTCCTATAATGAACCTACTATATTTGAAAAGTGTACTATTGTGTACATACAATTTTACTTGTTTTATAGATATACTATGAATAAAAAACATATTCTAGAAATTTTGTGATATATTGGAGTGTGATTTATTTGAGGGGCTATTAGTCATGGGTTTTTTTCTGGGACAAGGAGTATTATAATGGCTATATTGTGAATTATTATATTTATTATTCACATTCTCTTACAACCTAAAAAAGAGGATAATTATTGAAGTATGCTACTTTTTGGTGTTGTGTATTCTGTTTCTATATGAATGATTTCTTGATGATTACAGCATTTTTTGGATAGTCCAGTTAGGAGTTTATGGATTATCCCTGTCTGATATTTTATATCATATACAATATATATGTTGCATATAAAACAATATAACTATAAAAAAGATATTCTAAAACCATTGTTATGATCTCTTGTTTTATTTTTGTGTGTTTGAGGAGTATATATGTTTACACCAAAAATGTGGTATAGTGGGATGGATAATCATGATGCAGGAGAAAGTAGTAGTATAATTCAAGATGTAAGTAATAATAAGCAGCATGATATGAGTAGTATGAATCACTCTGTTGTAATAAGTGAAGAACAATTTATTCGTGATATGCTTCCTCATCATCAGGAAGCAGTTGATACATCACGTATTGTAGCAACTAAAACAACAAATCCACAACTACAAAATTTGACAAAAAATATTATTGATGCGCAAACGAAAGAAATAGCTATGATGCAAAAATGGTAACAAAATCCATATTCAAATAGTACATGACAAGCTCATTATATGAATATGATGCCTGCATTGGATACTTTGACATGAGTACAATTGGATGATGCATATATACAGTGAATGATTGAACATCATCAGTGAGCAGTGTCTATGGCGCAAGGTGTTTTGAAACTTTCTCCTAGAGCAGAAGTAATACAATTTGCAAATGATGTTATTCGTGTACAAAATAGTGAAATTACGATAATGCAAAATATGTTACAAAGTACTATGCAGAATAATTCTCATACAATGCATCACTAATTAGCATCTATATATAATAGAAACCACAAGCTAATCCTTGTGGTTTTTTAATGATAGGAAATATAATGTTTATAGATAGTAAGTTTGTAATTTGTATAATTTTTTATTTTCTATAATGGTAAACATTTAGAAAAGTCTTATTAGATTATAGGGAAGCTGAAATTTATTCAGAGGTATTTTTTCCTGAGAGCTATATCTTATAACAAAAAAACTCTCCATTCATGGAGAGCTTTTTTGAAGGCAAATATATAATATAATTATAATATTATCTAACAGCCTTTTTGAAATCAGAACCAGCTTTGAATGAAACAACTTTCATAGCAGGAATTTTGATTTTTTGTTCTGGGTTTCTTGGATTTACACCCATTCTAGCAGCTCTTTTAGAACTTTTGAATGTACCGAATCCTTGAATTCTTACTTCACCTCCTTTTTTAACAGAAGTGATGATACCGTCTACTAATACGTTAACAGCATCATTAGCTAATCTTTTAGAGATTCCAAGTTTGCTCGCTAGGTGAGCAATAAGTTGAGTCTTTGACATGTTGTACAAAGAAATAAAGATATAAATATTTCCTTACGCCCTCCACTATAGGCGTCAGCAATTAGTTTTCAAGAGGATTTACCTGTTTTTACTTATTTTTCATCTACCTTATATAGTGGCTTATATAAGCCAATATTTGCCATTTTTGAGGTGAAAAGCCGTGTTTTTAAGTTGACATATTGATAAATTATTTTATATGTGCAGTTAAATCTGCTAGTTTTTTGAGTCATCTTGATATTCTTTGTCTGACACTATCTTGTGATATATTGAGAGTTTGTGCAATTTCTTCGTATGATGCATCCTCAATAAATTTTAAAATAATTGGATCTCTATATGATTCATCTAATGTTTGTAGTGCTTGTTGAATTGTTTCATAATTATATTGCGTGTGAAAAGCATGGAGAATATCTTCTGGATCTTGTAACATATCTTCTCGAGATTGTTCTTCACCATCACTATTCTCTGTGTTAAAATTTGCAAATGGGAGATCACTTGAGCGTTTGAAAAAATCTTTAATATGATTTTTAGCAATTGTTCGTATAAACCCTGATAACGATGCATCAGAACTAACACGTGGAAGTGCTTGCCATATTTTTACAAAAATATCACCTAATATATCTTGTGTGTCTCACTCACTAATTGTATAATGAGATTTTATATAACGATAAAATGTATCCACGTAATCATTGTAGAGTATAGTAAATGCATCAGCATTTTGAGATTGTAACTTCTGTATAAATCACGTGTCGTAATCTTTCATTAGTGTTTGAGATGATATAGTACTCATATACTAGTCATTTTTTCTTCTAGCAGAATTTGCTCTACTTGGAATCAAGCTTTATATGCAATTGTTTCTACATCACTTGGTTTCCAGTGATGGTCTTCGATTTTGAATGTATCGTTTGGAAGCTCATATATATATGCACGTCTTTGGAAATTGTGCAGAATAATCATACTTCATCATGGTTTGATAACTCTTTTTGCTTCTTGAAAGAAGTGATGAAGATCGCGAAGATGGACAAGAACAAAAAAACATAATCACACATCAATACTTGCATCTTCAAAAGGTCGAGTTTCTTCTATATCACCAACAACTCTTTCTACGCGGGATGGGGCACGTTTCAGGAGCATATCAGCACAATCAAATCAGATATATTTTACAATACCTTTGTTTGAAAAATATGAGTATAATCTTGCATCACCTGATCCTATATCGAGGATGGTTTTGTCTGCTAAATCTCTTGGGAGAAATCTTTGAAATAATCATTTATCATAACTTGCAAGACCATCATGGAATTGCTTATATATTTTTGCTGCTTTATTATAACCTGTCTTAGCATCTACAACAGGAATTTTCGTTTTCTTGTAAGACATAGTTGTACGTTTAAATTATAGGGAATGCTACCTTATCGTTTTTTGATAGCTCATTTTTCTTGCTGGATTTTTTCAATTAACTTATCTCAAATCGTATTTTGCATTTTTTCTTCAAGTTGTTTGTCATCTATTTTGAGTATTGCATTAAGTTCATCAATTTTTTCTCCTGCAAGTTTGATACGATAGTAAGCTCTACTGAGCTCTGAAACTATCTTTGCAAGATCGTCATTTTTTGCCATAAGATCTGTAACTTTTTCTCTCAAGATAATATTTTGTTGTTCAAATTCTGCTGCATCTTGTCGTGTTTGATCTAATTCTTGTCTTGTGTTACTTAAATTATTTCTCAGTTCATCAATAAAATGCTTATTGTCATACCTAAAATAGAACACTGCATATCATACAAGTCCTCCAAGCAATACTGAAAGAATAATAGTAGGTAACATCTAAATACATTCAAAATAGTAAACTGACACGAAGTGTCATCCTGAGCAAAGCGAAGGATTCTCGTTACATACAAGTTGTATGTATGTAAATAGATTAGCAATGGTGAAGTGTTTTGCAAGAGAATATATAGTAAATTGTGATAGCACTTGGTTCTTTACAGTTTTGTTTTTTATGATGTTTATGTAGCTGTGTATAATCTTCTCCATGACTGGAGTATTTTTCTTCACTTTTTTTTGCAAATTAGAAAAAACTCTATATAATAGGATCATAACAATTTATATTATACAAAAACACAAATGTCTCAAAACAATGAATCACTCGTATCTTTGCTTCACATGTTGAACAAAATTGAAAATGATGTTGTAAAAGCGAAAGCATTGGTACAAAAGCTTTTTCAGGATAACGGTGCGGAAAGTGCATTCGATGCAGTGCCTGCGGCTGTAGCTCACGCTACAATCACAGAAGAAGATGAAGGTATGCAAGTTGTTGAAGGTGCTTTTGACGGTACATTTATGCAAGGAAATGATGGAAAGATGTATCCAGTACCGATGAACTATGCATCAAAAACGAAACTTATTCCTGGTGATATGCTCAAATTGAGAATTATGGAAGATGGTAAACTTATCTACAAGGTAATTGGTCCAGCTCCAAGAAAATTTCTTAAGGCAAAACTCACAAAAACAGAAGAGGGGAAGTTTATTGCACTGACTGAAGAGAATAAAACATTCTCATTGAATCAAGCAGCTGTATCATTCTTCAAAGGTGATGTAGGAAATGAAATTACTATTATTATCAATGGTAATGAAGAAACAACATTTGCAGCAATTGAGGCTGTGATTAGTAAATAATACTATAATTTTATACTCTATACAATGATCATGGGTGGACAAAAAAAATGACCCTCACATCCTGGAAATGAAGCTGTAGATAATACAGCTTTTTCTAGTAATGGTAACGTAGGAAAAGTAAGAAAGGGTATGGACTGATATGTTCCTGGCGCAGAAATTAGAAAAGGTATGGATGGATATACAGCGAGTTTACTTTTGGAAGTAGCCAAAGAAAATATTGATAGATGAGCAGATTTGTATAAAGCGATGAATAAAGTACATACACCTAAAAATGATGTAGAACGTGCTCATATTGTTTATGAACAGTTATGATATAAGGTGTGAGCAACTGTTGAAGATCCAAAATCTCATGCACTTGGTGTTATTACGGGATTAAATACTAATACATGAGGTTTCTATCCATGAGATCGCTATCCAATTTATATGCAAAATGCTAATGGGGAGTTTGAATATTCAATATTTCCAACAGCATATAGTAGTGTAAAAGAATATATCCATAATCCTAAAAAAATTCTAAAGGACTGTGCTGATGATTTAGCATGGAAGGTACTTCCTGATACAACTCTTTCACCTGAACAAAGACAACACTATATTGAGAAACAATCAGAGCTTGCAGCATACGATTTTACGCAACAGAAAGAGTATTTTGAACACACAAAAAGAGCAGATTTGAAAAAAAATGATAAGTTATATATTTACGACTATTTAGCGTATCGTTTTAAAAATGATAGGTTCTTTTATACTTTTTCTGCGGATAATATAGAAAATTACACAACATTTATACTGAATCATAAAATAGCTGATAGTGAGTTATCTACTTGGATAGAAAAACAATATATAGAATTATTGAAAGTGGATTCTTGATATGGTGCGACAGCGGTGGAGAAAACAAAAAAATATGTTTTATTTGGCGTAAAAACACCTCAAATAGTACGTATATATAATCAGCTTAATGCTCTTGGTGAGTCGCATACTAATCTAAAAAATAAGGTATGATATATTCTTCAAGAAAGAATTGATGCTATACAATGAGATCAACTCTATGATTTTGTAGCAGAAGTTGCATGAACTCCGTATGAAGAAATTGCTATGGCGAAATTAGAAAAAGAAGTCAGATAGTATTTATATGTTTGTTTTATTGTGTATATGAAAAAGTCACACCTATTAGGATTGATGTGATGATTATCTATGATGTTTGGCTCACCTAATGTAAGCGCTCAGGTGAGTTGTTTTCATAATAAAACCATAAGTGATTTACAACAAGTCTTGGTTGAAAAAAATATTAGTAATATGTCTAATGAAGAATTACAATCTTGATTATTGAATTATATCAATGAGGTGAGAAAGAAACATGGTCTTGAAAAAATCGCTCTCTATAAAAGTGATATAGAACAGAAACACTCTGAGTATCTTCTGAAAAGTAAACAAGATCTTTCTTTGTGACATGAAGACCATTTTGATGCTGAGGGTAGATCTTTTTATACGAGAGCGGAAAATGCAAAAATCCCTCTTGATAAAAATTGTCGATGAACTTGTAAAATAGTGTGAGAAAATATCGTATGAACAAATATGACTATAAAAGAAGCAGTAGAATTGTGGATGTGTAGTCCAGATCATGCAGCTAATATATTGTGCGATTCATTTGATCACATAGTTATATGACACCACCCATGAAGTAGTGCGCTTGTTGTATGATTTGTAAATATTGATGAGTAATATGTTCCTAGATATATATATGTAAAAAACACGCACTGAAATAACGAGCGTGTTTTTTATTACTTTATTCTATTTTGATTTTATTGTTATTCTTGCTTTGATGGTAGTTTAATAGTTTCTCATAATGTATACATACTAAAACTTCTTTTAGGTTGGTCTCATTGTAGGTTTTGAATATTGAAAGCAATTTTGTTGAGATATTTATCACCTACATTATTGATGATATATTGTATTCATTCATATGCTCTACATTGTGCCAAGACTTTATTACCGTCTTTATCACTTCGACCTTTGATTTTTTCTGCAATAGTGTTTAACTACCATGACGCAACTCCCTGGGCGCAAACA
>CAXYYI010000039.1:0-6766 GCA_964293055.1 uncultured bacterium
CCTCATTTGTACAACATGAAAAACACAAAAAAATCTATGCAGAAGATATTTTAGCTGGGAAAAGAGTGATACAACCTACTGAATGAATGCGACATAGTGCTCAATCACTACTCTATCGTGTTATATCACAATTATCATATCAGTGGCGTATTATCATAGTTCGATGTAGTAGTCTATTCCTTATAGGAGCAATTGTCAGCGCATTCTTCCCTATTAGTATTATTCCAACAAGTATTGTCTTCGTCCTATTATCTCTGTGAGTCATAGTGTACTACTATAGTCTCCATGGATGGTCAACCATAAATTATCCAACTGTCTGACCAGATAGTCTTGTAGGTGCATGAATACATGCAGTATTTATATGGACATTACGATCATACACATGAGATAGCCTTATTACATGAGTCTTTCTTACTATGGGATGGACAATACTACATCACTGATTAAGTATATTTCTCGCATGACAAGCAAAGTACCGAGATAATAAAAGAAAATATCCATTACTCTATGGGCATAATATAAGCACAAGTTTTTTATGTATTTGAGTTATGATTCTCTTATCACAACTATGACTAGATAGTCTATTTGTATGGGCGGTAAATCTTATTTACCTAGGTATCGCAGGTACTATGGTCTATTTTTTCTCTCGTGCTTGGCAAAAATAATACTATTACTGTGGTATAATATATCTTTTATTATAGTATGTCACTGTCTTCAGAAATCATCTAAACCAAATAATATCCTCTCCTGATAGTCATCAAAAAATTTCATCTGATTTTTTATTATAACAATACTGATCCCAATTTTCTCGAGCGATAGAAAGATATCATGCATTATCATCTATCTCATTCATCAAACTCATGAGATCATCATATTGTTGTCGTATATGAAGTAATGTTTTTTTGATACTATGAACATACTCATCACTAACATTGAGTACATCAATAATATAAAACTTCATTAATATATCTATATGAGCATCTACTTGTTTCGTTGTTGCTTGTTTCTGAATATATGAGCAATACATATAAAATCCTAACAAAGTCTCACGAATCGTTGCTAATATTCCAGCAATACTCGCATCACCGTATTTCTCTTGGAGCATAATACCAATATCTCGCATATCTACCAACGTCATATAATATACCCAATAATCTATAGTATAGATACTTTCTTTTATTGCGGTAATTGTGTCTTTATTTGTATATTCCAACAATGATGGAATAAGTTCTAGTGATGAAAAATAGAGATTATATACTCCATAGACATCTGTTATAATATCAGATGACTTCTTTTTAATTAAACGACTAATATGTGATTGAAAGTGATGCGAAAAAAGTTCAAGTATTTGTGTGTTTTTACTATATATTTTGATATCTTTTGCCAAACTATCTTGCAGAATTGTTGCAACAAAATTAGATTCAAATAATTTAAGTATACAAACATTTGAATACACTTCTCTAAAAGTAGCACGAAATGGCAGGTGAAATTTCTCTTTTCATGCACGAATATTTTCAAAAGCATATTTATAATAGAAGACATTTTTACTATAACTGTACATTAATCCACTAAAATAGTAGAGTGTATCATGTTTACTATGTTTTTGTAGTTGATGTTGTATAGCATGCAAAAGTGGCTTTTGCATACACCTCATATACCATGAATCACCTCTACCAGTCCAGTATCATCCAATATATGTAATATAAAAGTTCATAAGCCTTTCCATCGTTTCAGACTCCTGTCTTAAACGTGCAGGAACTTGTGCCATATCAATCGATCATCAATCTCAAATAGACGACATAAGTTCATCTATATTCGTATTATCATTTGTATCATATGCATCTTGTTTTTGGAATACATGTGTCATGTATTTTTTCAGTGCTTGGAAGTATGAGTTTTTAAAATGAGTGTAGTCTGTTATAAACTCCAAAAATTTTGGAAATTGCGAATCATCACGAAGAAAACTATTTATATATGAGTGTAGTTCTTCTTTTGGGAAAAAGTGCATCACCATATGACGTATCGTCGCTGCTAGATTATCAGCGTCAAGAATATATCTTACTAAAATATCTGCTGGGAACAAAAGATGAATAAGATTTTTTTCTGTTGTTGTAAAAAATGATTGTTTAGGAGTAACATCTGCATGCGCCATAAAATCTTGCGCAATTGGTTGTAGTTGTCATCACTTCAGTTCATCATAAAACAACCATCAAAAAAACTGTTGGTTTGTAACACCTATTATATCCAAACTATTTGCACAATATATATAAAAATAATAGAGTGTAAAAAATAATGAAATATGTTCTTTCAATAAATGCTGTTTAATCTGTTGTACACTATCTTTTGAATATTTATGCCCTGTTTGATCAAGAAAAAAAGTATATAATGAGAATAAAACCTCAATAAACCAAGAAAAATTATCTTCACGAGAAAGGTTGGGAAATTGTTTTATCTTTGCTTGAAAGATAAATGATAGTAAATAAACAGCATAGACAAACTGTATCGTATAATACTCTTCATATTCTTCACTTATATGAAGACAATACGTACTAGTAACCAATGCCATTGCATGAGCTACTTGACCTGGTGCAAATGATCTATATCCATTTAGATTTGCAGCAGCAGCATATCCATAGTAAAAATCTACATCTTTAACTTTGATTGTTGGAGTATCTCAAAATCATATTTTTACTTCAAAAGGATCAAGTGATATATCAAATAAATTCAGTTTATAGTTCTCAACTATCTTTCTTGTCACTACTGAAAAATACTGTTTTGCTGAAATGAATCATACAAACATAGTAGCTGGATTCATAGGATTATTTACCATCTCATCAGGGAATAATGAGAGCATCATTCTCTTAAATAGTTGCATAGACTGATTATATTGGTATCTAAAATATATTTCATGCATCAATTACAGCCTTACATATCTTCTATAAGATAATAAAAAAACACCCTGTTACAAGTCATAAAGGGTGTTTAGATAAATTTCATTAGTGTGACACTACTCTGCCGACAAGAGTGTAATATCAAAGACAAGTGTTTTTCCAGCCATTGGATGATTACGATCAACTATAACTCCTGTCTCAGTCATAGAACTTACTTTGATAAGTTCTGCACCCATTTGATATGTTTGTCCTACTTCTGGTACAACTCCAGCTTCTTGGAAAAGTGATTTTGGTAATGTAGTAATTTTCTTATCATCATATTCTCCATATGCATCTTTTGGTTCGATAGTTACTTTTTTTGTATCACCGATTGCCATACCAGCAATTGCATTTTCAAAACCTGCTACTACTTGTCCACTACCAACAACAAATTGTAATGGTGAATACGGTCTTTTTGCATCATAAAGACCTACTTCTTTTGCTACTGACTCAATATTTGTATCAAAAGCTTTACCATCTGGATATTTTCCTACATAATTTACACTTACTTTTTTACCAGTATAACTTTCATTAGATCCTTTAAATGGTGATTTTTTTGAGAAAAAGAAAAACCCTAACCCAGCCAAAATCAATACTGCTACTGCAATAATAATGATTACTTTTTTTTGTTGCATGTGTTTAGAAACAAATATTATAAATATAATATTCATACTAGGAATATAGTTTATGATTGCAATCCTATTCCATACTACTTATCCATTTTCTCTCCAAAGTACAAAACCCAAGACTTCCATGGTGCTACTACAGCACTTGCATTTCATGATCATATAGTCTCTCATGTTCATATAGCTCATGTCTGAGTATTTGCACCAGTAGTAGTTGGTTCAGCAAATGAGATTCTCGTCATAATACGCTCTCATGGTTGCAAGATACTATTATCATGAGCGATAAATACTTTTGATTCAGGAAGTGTATAAACATATGCTTGCAGTGCTAAATATGCTTTATGGCGTTCAATTTCTGCTTTTTCACGAGTCACATAAATAATAGAAGTTTGAATTGTTGCATAATTAACAAACACCTGAATAGCAGCAATCATCATAAAAACGACCAATATCAATCAATAATACTTGATGTGATATGGCTTCAAAGTTCGCTTTTTATAAGGAGATTGCGGCAGTAGCGCATGTCATTGATGTGCTTCCATTATTTCACTATATCTATATTACCCCAAAACTTCAACTTGTAATCACATCATAAATAAATATTCTTTTAAATGTCCCACGGCGAGGGGGACTTTTTTTTATTCTGGGTATAGACCAGTAAATCTGTATAAAATTGACTCCTATTAACAATATTCTCTCATATTGAGATAATAAGTTTTTAAAAACTCAATACTATACTGATTTCGTCGCTTTGCGACGTCGGCCGCCCTAGCATGACCGCCTCACTATCAACGATAGTACGGCCGATGCACCTAATCTGTGCATCATCAAAAAATCTTATTCAGATATTTTATCCTTATATATATCATACCATGCAATTAGATGGAAAAACCATTCAAGCATCAATTATGCAACTAATTGAAGATTACAAGTTTGATCCATATCAAGTTATGGAAATTGTAAAACTTGGTATTAGATCAGCTTTCAAAAAAGATTACCTTCCAAATGAGAAAAAAGTACAACTTCAAGTAAACATCGAAAAAGATGGAACTATTCGTCTTTTTAGAGAGTATGAAGTAGTACAAGAAATTGAAGAACAAGGTATCCAAATGCTTCTTGAAGATGCACAAAAAATTAGAAAAGACATCAAAGAAGGAGAAATGGTACTTATGGATATCACTCCTGAGCAACTAGAGTTCTCAAGAATCGCTGTTCAAGCTGCTGCACAAACTATCAAGCAAAATCTTAAAAACATCGAAAGAGAAAGATTTTATGAAAAATTCCAACACAAACAAGGAGAGCTGTTGAGAGCAAAAGTATTGAGAGTAAATGGAGATAGTATTGTTCTTGATATTGAAGGAACAACTGTAGTTCTCGGACCAGAAGGTCAAATCCCAGGAAGAGTATACAATCCAGGTGAAGAAATTTTTGTTCTTCTAAGAGAAATTTCAAAAGGTCTTGGTGGGATTACACTTACTATTACACAATCTTCACAAGACTTTATTGAAGCTATTTTGAGAAAAATTGTTCCTGAACTAGAAGAAAACAAAGTGATGATCAGAAAAATCGTGAGAATCCCTGGTAAAAGAAGTAAACTTCTCGTTTCTGCGAATGATGAAAAAATTGATCCAGTTGGAGTATTTGTAGGACAAAGAGCTGATAGAATCAATACTATTTTGACGCTCCTTGATGGTGAAAAAATCGACTTCATCGAATATATCGAAAATGATGATATCAAACTTATCGCTGATAGTCTTAAACCTGCAAGAATCGAAAGTATCGAACTCAAAGGGAAAAGAGCTATTGTGACTATTCCTGAAGAACAAAAGCCACTTGCTTTCGGTAAAGCTGGTTCAAACATCAAACTTGCAAGTCAATTGACTGGATACCAAATTGAGATCAAATAAAGATAAATGTAAGTATTATTATCATAGATATGAAATGCAAATGATTAAGCCGAGAGAATCGTTGGGGCAAATAGGCATAAATGTCTATTAGAACATATTCCAACGCGCCCCTCGAGGCGTATCATTTGTTTCATATCAAAGGACAATCTATGTATTATTCCTTTTACCTCTCTTTGGTGCTATCAATGAATCTTGATATACAAACACTCATTTTTTTGTGAGTTATTATCATCATCTCATTAAGTTTGCATGAGTATGCGCATGCATGGATGGCTGATCGTCTTGGTGATCCAACACCTAAAATGCAATGAAGATTGACACCAAATCCTCTGGCTCATATAGATCCATTGTGATTTATTTTGATCTTTATTGTTCATTTTGGTTGGTGAAAACCTGTTATTACAAATCCTGCATATTTTCGTGATCCAGTTAAAGGTGACTTCCTTGTTGCTATGGCTGGTCCAATTGCTAATATATTATTGGCGATATGTGGTTGAATTATTATGATGTTGTATGGAAAAATTATTGGTATGCAGTCAGCTTATGCAGTGCTCCAAGCCGGTGATATTGTCTTACAATTTCGATTATTATTCACTACAATCAATATATGATTAGCTGTGTTTAATCTTCTTCCTATTTACCCTCTTGATTGATATAGATTTATCAAGATCATATCACCAAGTACATGATACTGGATGGAAAGAAATGGACAAATCATTCAACTCGTGATGTTATTATTGATTATGTGACCATGAAGATGAATTATTGGAACAATTGTTTGAGTTGTATCACAAAAATTACTCACACTACTCTTCATTATGCTTAGCCAAATATTTTACGTATAATTTTTTTCCTATGTTTGATAAATTAGAGTGAATTGAAAAAACATATCTTGATCTACAAAATCAAATGTATGATCCAGCTATTGCTACGGATCAACAAAAAGCCAGAGAGATCAACAAAAAACTTCTTGATATGGAAGAGTCTTTTCACCTATATCAAGCATATAAAAAAGTTATTGCACAAAAAAAAGAAGCTGAAGAACTTATGGCAACAGAGACAGATCCTGACATGCTTGCTCTTGCAAAAGAGCAACTTAATGAAGCACAAGCACAAATTCCAGATATTGAAGAAAAACTGAAAGTCGCACTTATACCAAAAGATCCAAATGATGACAAGAATATTTTCTTCGAAATCAGACCTGCTGCAGGATGAGATGAAGCATGACTATTCGCTGCTGAACTACTTAAAGCATATATGCTCTATGCACAAATACAAGGTTGGAAAACTGAAATTATAGAAA
>CAXYYI010000040.1:0-6679 GCA_964293055.1 uncultured bacterium
AGTTTTTCATCGACATCAACTCTTGCGAAAGCAGAACTAATTCTTTCCATAGGAACTGCCTCAATCGAATCATACATCTTGATAGGGTAGGCGTCTTCTTTTGTATACGAGAATGTACCACCACCATAATACTTCCCAGCATCAAGAATTTTAGGCTGTTCAACTATATCAACAACTGCACCTGGATAGAATGATGAAATATTTTTCTCAACAGTAATAAGATAATCTTTTGGTACACCAAGAATAAACTTGATCATCTCTCTTTCCGCAATCATTTCCAGTGAAATGTAATTTTGGAGTCTTTTATCTTCTTTCTCTTTTCATTGAATTGCATAGAAATTCTTTACAACTTGATTCATAATATCAATATTCTGTTTCATGTTTTGGAGGTGATCATCAGCATTCCCTTGCTCTTTACCACTTTTCATAGGAATTTTGATTTGCAAAAAACGTAACTGCTCAGCTTTCTTTGCAATTTCCTTTTCTTTAAGCCACAAAACAAACGACTTGTGCGCTCAAATTCCTATAAGTACTAAAACTATCAATCCAAACAATATATCCATACCTTAAGTATAGCTATTTTACCCCAGTTTGCAAAATAATAGAGTTGACAAAAATGGTAGAGTCTGTATAGAGAAGTCGTTTCTCTAGGTTTAAAAAATTTAAAACTTATTTGCCAAATAAAAGTTCTATCTCATCTGGTGAAATTTTTCCAATTCTTTCAATGACGATTTCATCACCACGGCAATTGATTATAGTTGACGCTTGTTCATTAGAGATAATTCATCCGTCCACTACCACATCTGGTGCTCAATCAAGTTCTGCAAGTATGTCTGTTATATTGTTTGGTGTTTTATTATTTTGTAAGTTTGCGCTTGTCACAAGTAATGGTCATGTTTTTTCTAAAACAGCTAACAACCATGTATGATTAGGTATTCTAAATGCTGTTTCTTCACGATTTTTTACTCGATCTGGCCCTTTTCATAGAGTATGTTCCAGTACAAGTGATATAGCTCATGGCATATATGGTGAATCCATAAGTATTTGTGCATTATGTGTGATGACTAATCATAGATCTTGTGCTTGATCTTTTGATGAGATCATAATTGGTAGGTTCTTAGTTTTTGTGCGATTTTTGAGTTTATATACACGATCTACAGAATCTGTATATTGAGGGAGTACAGCTAATCCATAAATTGTATCAGTAGGAATGATAGCCACACCTCCTGATAACAAAATTTCTGCAACCTTTTCAACTATGTGCATATTATGATTAATATCGTCTGAGAGAGAAAAATTATGAATGTTCATAAACACTATAAGTATAAAATATCAATTATCTTTATTATACAAAAACCTATATATTTTTCAATGTTATCATATTGCAATCCTCACGTTTTTTTCTAATATAACCTTATATTTACACTAGTAAACAAAAGTTTTTCTATGACAAATATTGGTATTCCAATGGATATATACGAGTCACCAAGAGAGATTGTGATCATTGTCCCTCTTGGTGGAGTAGATAAAAAGAGTGTTGAACTTTTTTTTGATGATTTTCAACTCATGTTAAAATGAGCAAGACTCAAACCACACCTCAAAGAAGACCTTATTATTCAGCAAGATGAATGTTACTGGTGAGAGTTTGTACAAACTATTCAGCTACCACCATATGTGTATTTTGACCGCATCCATAGCGAGATTACTGCTGATAATATCCTTATTATCACAGTGCCAAAATCATTACATCCAGGGACAAAAATGAAACTAGATGTGACAATCCATAAAACAACTCTTGCTGGGACGACAAAACATGCTTGATCTGTAACAAAAACAAATAAATCTCAGATGATGCAAGAGACATCTCCACATACAAAACCGTGAAGATGACGTCCAAGAAAAACTGTCTAACTTTCTTCATACATATACATATTTTTTATGACACAAAAAACTTTATCAACCCTTGCTATTGAAACCAGTTGTGATGATACTTCACTTGCTGTTGTTCGTTATGAAAATGGACATTTTTTTGTAGATCAATTACAGGCATATAGCCAAATTGCAGATCATCAGGCGTATGGTGGAGTAGTGCCAGAGATAGCATTTAGATTACATAGTGAGCAAATTCTGGCACTCCTTCAACACTTTCTAGAAGATATTAGGAATCATGTTGATATGATTAGTGTGACAACACATCCTTGACTTGCAGGGTCATTACTCGTCGGGAAAACAGTTGCTCATATGGTTGGCCATAAATATAACAAACCAGTATTAGGAATTAATCATATTCATGGTCATCTTTTTTCACTCCTTCTTGAAAGATCAATTGATGAACTTGCATTTCCACGAGTAGTTCTGACAGCATCTGGTGGACATAATGAGATATATGTAGTTGAAAAAGTATCTGATTGACATACAGATTATATTGCAGACAATCAAACAATTATTTCTACAAAAATATTTAGTGATCTTGTTATCACAAAACTTGGAAAAACGCTAGATGATGCAGCAGGTGAGTGTTTTGATAAGGTCGCTCGTATGTTAGGTGGTCCATATCCTTGATGAGCGCGAGTTGATAAACATGCATTATTATGAAAACCAAATCCTCAATATCGTTTCAAAAGAATCATGCTTGAGGAACATGAAAATATGTATGATTTCAGCTTTTCCGGTATGAAATCACAAGTATATAATCTTTTGCAAAGATGCGAAAAAGAATGAATCACTGTAGCTGGACAACTCCTATATGATATTTTATATGAGTTTCAAGAAGCTGTGAGTGACGTTTTGACATTTAAGTTAATACAAGCAGTCAAACAATATAATGCCGCAACTATATGAATTGTATGATGAGTTTCAGCAAGCGATAGACTGTTTGAAAAAGCTTCAGAAGCTGTATATTCTCTTTGTCAGAAACCAGTACTTCGTCCAGTAAAAAAAGTCTACTCAACAGATAATTGAGCTATGATTGGCGCTGTTTGATTGTTGTTAGGTGAATAGTAGTATTGTATCATAAGATAATAGATATACTACTCCCAAATTATATGTCGTGTGATAATATATTTTCTAAGATAGGATTATATGTTTCTGGTAACTCAACGATTGATGCATGACCTCATGGATGAGCACAGATGAGTTTTGAAACACTTGTACAAGCGGTAAGAATATGTTCTGCGGCTTTTTTTGCATCAAGAAAAAATGGATCACGTGCTGCATATATAGCGATTGTAGGAGTAGATATTGGAACTATATGACTTACTGTTAATATAATTTCACCTCTATCATAGAGGCTTGCTGTTAATCATTTGCTTCATGCAGTGATAATATTTGATGCTCTTTGTTGTGATAAATTTTTATGTTGCAGATAATTTTTCTTTCCTAAAAAATGTTTTCATTTATTTTTTCGTAATCAATGATTTTCTATTCTTCAAAGAAGTTGCAAAGTCTTTTTGAGCAAATTTTTTCATAGTATATATTTTACTTTATAGAGGAGTTTGACTGTTCTTTGTTTTTCATATGACAGTTCACTAAAAATGCTAACACCACACACAGAGATATGAAGTTTGATACGTCCTTGTAGGTGTTTTGGAGCTCTATTAATGAGTTCTCTTGCAACTATTTCACCAAAAGAGATACCACAGACAATCACTTCTTCATACGAGGAATTTTCTAAAAACACAATAATTTCCTCCAAAAAATTATCTAATGAGAGTGAATCTATCGGATAGTCTTTACATAAAAAATCCCAACCATATCTATTGCATATTTCAGGTCGATCTCACCATGCTAACTCTGTAGCATGAAAAATTCATGGTAGTCATAGAAATAGTCTTTTTGATTGCATAGGGATGTGCTTATGAGATATGTATGATAGTATATTGTATATTTTCTATCTAATTTTCGTAGTTACATTAAATTTCTTCATAGGTTTCCCAAGCATGATGGCAATTTGCGTATGGAGTGCTGGTAGTCCTGAAAAAGAAATAAGTGATGGTCCTACAAATAAGAAGAAGTATACAAGAAATACTAAGACACGACGTAATCTCTCTCGTTTGCTTGGTATTTGATAAAATGGAAATACAGCAAGTGAGAGGAGTAGTGACGTAATAGTTAGTGTAAATGCTACATTGGTAAATATTGAAATTGCACTTCCAAGACTAATATAACTTGATAGTTGAATATCTTTCATAAGTGAAAATGCAAGTCCTGCAAGGAGAATAATATGGAGAGTTGACCATAGAACAATACCTTCTAAGAGTCTCCCAAACTCAAATATAGTTCTAGATTTATTGATTGTTTTTCGTTGATCTATCATTTGACATCGTACATATGCAACATCTTGTGCACCATGTGCCCATCTTCTCATTTGATTATATTGTGCTTGTACTGTGCTTCGAAGACTTGTGCTCAGGTTACAGTCTTGATAAATTTTTGCATAGACTGGTCTACACTCATATCTTCCATTGAATCCAAAAAAACTTCTCCAGTATTGATGTCCATCTTCTACAATAGTTTGTACAGACCAAAATTTAAGTTCTATAAGTGCATTCAGTGGTTGCGCATGAGATGAAAAATTTCTTGGTCCATATTTCTTTGTAAAATTGAAGAGAATCCAAAAGGTATTGAAGAGACTCACAATTTTTGAGAAAAATGGTGCTTGCCAAAAATTATTAAAGAAAAATATAACTGGTTGATACGATGCATATTTTCTATCTGGAGTAGTGAGGTATGTATATGTGAGAACAGAAAAATATTCACTATCAACTTTATTATCAGCATCAAGTGTTGTTACAACAACTTTATCTGGAGTTGTATTGAAATGTTGTAAAATCTCTTTGTATAGAAGATTGGCTCCATAAGTAATATTTGCTCACTTCCCAGGCATCTCATCTGGTTGTAGTATATGTAATGATGATCCAAAATACCCAAACACTCATTCAAATTCTTTACATTTTTCAAGCGTTTCTAGGAAGTTCTCTTTCTTTGCTCATTCTCATTGGATAGTCACAGCAATACGAGAAAGGTCATATGATGATTGACGAATCGCATCTATAGTTTCATAGACAATATCAGGTGATTCATTATACATAGGAATCATACACCAATGAATTACTTCATCTGCTTTTATATCTTGTGGAAGTTTTTGTGCAAAGAAAAGTTCTTGTTGTCCTTGCGGATTTGTTAATATTTTTCCAAAATTATGTTTTTCATATTTTTTAAGTTGAAACAGTGCAGATGTTGTAGAAACAATATACTCACATCCTCTAATCAACCATCGTATAAAGTAGGTTAGAATTAGTGTTCCTACTCAAAAAATAGCTTGACCCCATCAAAGAAAAATAAATGCACTATATCACAATATAATCCATAAAATAATAGCAATAGCTATCAGACCTGGAATTTTTGTCCAAAACAAAAACCAACGTGGGTATTTTTGTTCAGTAGTTGTAATTTCTATAATTTCAGGAATTGTATTCTGTGAGCTTGTCATAAAAATAATTAGAATATGATTGTAAAGTTGGCTGTATTAGTAGTTTTTCTTACAGGTTTTTGAATCAGTATACGTACAGTATAATCCTTAACAATTCCTACTCATTGGAGAGAAAAAAATCTATCTGGAAGTGTAATGTTGCAATTTGATAAGTCACATGCTTTTAGCTGCCACTCTAAAAATGGATAAATATTGTTATCAATTGTTTGCATACGATTTGTGATAGCAAACGTGAGATATGGTTTTGTCGCTTCTGTTATTATATCATTTAATATTGTACCAGTATAAGAAGAGTTCAGTGGAAGAATATTATTAGCCTCCAGAGAACTTCAGGCGTTTGGGAGAGAAAATCCTAGATTACTACTTGTATCTATATTGTCTGTAAGATCTCATTCATTTATGATAGACTCTCTGAAACTATTATCATAAGCATACATTGGTGAACTGCTTGAGAAATCATTTTTAATTGTAGGAAATATAGAGAATGTGTTTCAATTAATTGGATCATTCCCTTGTAATCACCAGTTTACAATAACATCATCATTGATTGTATCATCATCTATATCTGCACTTGTATCCAATCCACTTCCTCATAATCCTGATTGAATTTTCGGAGGAAGTCTAAATCTTCCTTTGAGAGATATTGTTGCACCTCATGCATCCAATGGTTGAATAGTGGCTCAATTCTGATAAAAAATATTTGGATTATTTGTTGTATCAAGATATAGTGGTATTTCCAATCACTCATCATAGCCAAGAGCATTATAGTTTTTACTATCACTACTAGCGAAAAGTGACTCTACATTTCACTTCCCAGGTGCAGGTATGCTTGGTACTCTTGAAGTAATTCTTCGATAGGTGTTTGTAGTTGTGTCTGCAGTAAATCTTCCAAAGCTTCCAGCACTTTGACGGAAATTATCACTTTGATTTCCTGTTGAAAGTCCAGAAGTTGCTTCAAATCATGCATCATGATATCTGAGTGCTAGAAGTCACCTTTCCGCACTCATCATTGCTCAATAATATGCAATATTATAGTTTGCAACACTTCACAATCTATAAATAAACGGAGTAATAGATGCATAGAGTCATCATACCATTCAGACTCAAATTACCATAATAATTACAATCAATATAAGTGCCATGAAAATAGACTAGCTCATAAATATATATAATATGTGTTTTTTGTCT
>CAXYYI010000041.1:0-6678 GCA_964293055.1 uncultured bacterium
TGCTACTTGAGCAACTTTTGCTGCGAGTGTTTTACGAGACACATCTTTATTGAATGTATTATTTGCAATAATTGCATCTGTTTTTAGTACTTGATTTTCTACCCAATCTGGGTCTCCCACTCAATCAAAATCAAAAGCAAATACAATATTATTATTCTTATCTATTGAAGTATATTTTGGTGACGACTCAATTTCTATATAATTTTTTCCTCAACTAGAAACCTTTTGAAAGAATGTTTGTATATATACTGGTTGTTTTTCAAGAGGTGTACCAAAAAGATATTCACTCGTAAATTTTTTCCCACTCATACTAGAAAGTACTTCACCTAGAGCTTTTCTCTTAAGAAGAAGTTTTTCAACATTTTGTATAACTGCATCTGTATTGATACTATCATTTTCTCACACATACATTGATGGAGAGATTTTTCCAAGGATAATTTCTGAATGTCATCATTGTCATGATATTGTTCAAATACTAATTTGCATATCTTTTTTATTAGATGCTAGTTTTGCTTCCAATCTTGTAGAAGAACTATTACCTACCGTATCATATGCATAACCATATTTTTTCAACAATCATCAAAGTTTTCCAAGATACTTATTAAGTATTTTCTCGTATGATTTTGCCCCTTGCACATCAACCACACTCTCTGATTCTCATTTACCATATTTAGGTGCTGTTGGAGTAGTTCACTTACCATGAGATTGGGGTTTTACAATTCTTTTCACTGCAAAGTTGCTTGCATCATTGTCAGACGCCCAAGTATATCATGCGTCAGGTACCCAATTTTTTTGTGCTTCATCAAGATGAAGGTGATATTTTTGTGGATTCTTTTCTACTTGCTCTTGTGTCACAGGTTGTATGATTTCTTTTTTTCATATGCTATCAAATTTTCCTGCAATTTCTAACTGATCTCTCGTACCTACATATTTTATAGCGCCATTTGTATTTTCATATACTTTACCATTTGAATATAGAACATATTGTCAAAGTTGCATAACGGTATTTGGTAAAATAACTATTGGTACATCTTTATATTGTTTGAGAGTATACACTTTATTCATTTTCCCACCAATATTTTGCTCTTTATAGTTTGTATTATTCGCATAAAAATCACTCAAAACTGGTTTTGCTTCAACAGAAGATGCTTGAGGATTTTCTGTAGATGATGCTGAAGTTGTTTGACTAGCAACTGTAATTTGTTTTGCATCTCACCCAAGTACAGCAATTAATTTTTGCATCGTATATGGTCCAGCCCAACCATCAACTGTCAATCATTGTGCTTTTTGAAAAGCTTCCACAGCTGATTTTGTAGCATGTCCATAGAGGGCATCTATTTTTCCTGGATCATATCAAGCAGCTTTGAGTGCAAGTTGGAGCGAAATCACATATGCTGCAGTGTTGTTATCAATAACCTGTGGCCATGGTTGGTTCTCATATTGCGACAAAGCAGACACAATTTGTTCATGTGTCAATTTTCTGTCTGTATCATTCAAGATTTCATCTTTCAAAGTCTTTGCTTGTACTTGAGTTTCGATTTGAGCTTTTACCCAATCGATATCAAGTTTTGCATTATCGACTTGTTCTTTTGAAACAATGACTTCTTTTTGAAGATTTTCTACTCACATAGTCTATGTATTACATAGTAAATATTATTTATGCTACTTGCGTATTATCAGGCACAGAATTTCTTGATTGGATTACTTGCATTGCAGTTATTCATTTTTGTTGTAGTAGTGCGTACAGTGAGCTACTTTCTTGTTTGAGTTGTGCCATTAATAATTGATCTTTTTCTCTTTCTGTTAGGTCATTGAATTTTTTATTTCTTACACTCATTCACTCTGCTCAAAAAGCTGTTTTCATAATATTTTGGACATATTGTTCACGATGTCATGCACTTCATCATACCCATGATTTTAAACGGTCTGCAATCACATCATTATTTCTACTCAATGCTAACCAGTATGCATGTATTCACTCTTCCATTGTTTCAAATTTCACATAATTTCCTCACTCTTTCGATGGTCTTGGCGTACCCACACTATAACGTATTCCCACAGCATCCAAAGACTTTCCAAGTCACTTACTCAAAGGCCATGTAATACCAGTTGGATTATTATTTTTTGCCCATGCTTGATTTTTATTTTTTGACTCTTGTGCTAAATGTGTTAGATCTCATAGGTATAGTGATGTATTTTTATCAATACTTATTGTAGTATTATTGGTCATATCTGCGCTTTCTTGTGTTTTATCAGCAGTCTCATTTTTTCCTTCAGTTCACTTCCCATTCAATGCGCCACTAATACCTCAAAGCACTTTTGATACTTTATCCAATAAGTCAGTAAATTTCTTACCAAAAATATTATCAAGAAGTCCTGACGTTTCTTTTTTAGTTTCATTCATGATAATCGCATCTGGAGCAATATCACGAGAGTTCATTGTTTCTATTCACATCTGATATATCATCATATAAATTTCTGTCTTTAGTTTAGTATACACAGAAAAACAAGAAGACCAAATTTTGATACTATCTATTATAAAATATAACAAATATGAATTGACATTTTCTACATATATTGTATTCATAACACACAACATATCGGTGTATATTTTTATATATCAATACTATTTCTCCTTGCATATCCCCTATTTTTCTCTACAACAGAGGTAATCTCCTCTCGCCCGTGGTAACTCAATATTCTCATATCATGAGAATTTTTACCACTCATTCTTTGTAGACATGCCGTATACAACTAGAACACCCCATGAGATCAAAACAACAGCTCAATGGGATAAACAAAATGTTATAATTTCAACTGGGAAACTAGCTCCTCAAGCAGATGGTGCTGTAGAAATCAGAATGAATGACAATGTCTTTCTTGTGACAGCAGTAATGAAAAAGAATCCTGATCCAAATAAGGATTTTTTACCGCTTACTGTTGATTTTAGAGAAAGTTACTCTGCTGCTGGTAAAATCGGTGGTGGATCTTTCAAAAAAAGAGAAGGAAGACCATCTGATCAAGCAATTCTGAATTCAAGATTAACTGACCGTGCCCTCAGACCTATGTTTCCAAAAGGAATGATCAATGATGTTGTTCTTACAATTACTCCTCTTGCACTTGATATGGAACAAGATCTTGGTGTGATCAGTATTATTGGATCATCACTTGCAATTCAAAAAGCGGGAATTCCATTTGATGGACCAGTGAGTGCAGTAAGAATTGGATACAAAGATGGACAATATATCATCAATCCAACACTCAATGAGATCGAAACGGGAGAACTTAATCTTCTTATTTCTGGACAAGGTGATACAATCAATATGATTGAGTGTGATGCTGATGAAGCAAGTGAAGAGCTCATACGCGAAGCGTTCCGCATCGGTGTTGATGAACTCCAAAAGGTTCACAAAATGCAAAACGATTTCATCGCTGCATGTGGAGATATTACAAAGAAAGAAATCTCATATAACAAACCATCTCCTGCACTTCTTGCATGGATTGAAAACATCATTACGCCAACAAAATTTGCTGATATGACTGGATTTTCAAAAGTAGGATTCAATGACCTCTACTACCAATATGAACAAGAATGTTTGGAAGCTGCCAAGGCACATCTTGCAGATGACAATACATCTGATGAAGACAAAGCAGAATTCACAGATTCAAAAATCAAAATTGCAGTATTCCAAGTAGTAAAACACTATATTCGTGATCGTGTCCTCGATCAAAAACTCCGTTTGGATGATAGAACTATCATGGATATTAGACCATTGTACTGTGAAGCTGGGTTGCTTCCAAGAGTACATGGATCTGGACTATTTTGGAGATGAGATACACAAGTACTTTCAACTGTGACACTTGGTGCGCCTGGTGATGTAGAAAGAGTTGATACAATGGAAAGTAGCGATGAAGAAAAGCGTTTCCTTCACCATTACAATTTCCTTCCATACTCTACAAATGAAGCTGGTAGTTCAAGAGGAACAAGTCGTAGAGAAATTGGACATGGAAGATTGGCTGAAAAAGCGCTTGAACGCATGATCCCAGACAAAGTAGCATTTCCATATACACTCAGAATTGTTTCAGAATGTACATCATCTGGTGGATCAACATCTATGGGTTCAGTTTGTGGATCAACACTTGCACTTATGGATGCATGAGTACCTATCAAAGCTCCAGTAAGTGGTATTGCAATGGGACTTATGACAAGACAAGATGAATCAGGAAAAATCACACAATACGAAGTACTCAATGATATTATGGGAACTGAAGATTTCACTGGTGATATGGACTTCAAAGTCGCTGGTACAACAAAAGGTATCACAGCTATCCAACTTGATATTAAGATCAAAGGTCTTCATTTGGATGTCGTATATGAAACTATTTCTAGAGCAAATGGTGGTCGTGCAGAAATTCTTGAGTTCATGCTCAAAACTATCAATGCTCCAAGAGCATCTCTTAGTGAGTTTGCACCGAAGATTGAATCGCTCAAAATTCCAGCTGACAAGGTGAAGATCGTGATCGGAAAAGGAGGTGAAACAATTGATGAAATCATTGCAGAAACAGGTGTTAAGATCGATTTTGAAGATGATGGAACATGTTTCATCACATCAAGAGATCAAGCAATGATTGATAAGACAAAAGATATTATCCTCATGATCGCAGTAGGACCACAAATTAATGGCATCTTCGATGCCAAAATTGTCCGCGTCGAAGACTACGGTGTATTCGTCTCTATCAACAAGTTCAACTCTGGACTCCTCCACGCCAAAAACCTCGGTGCTGGTATGGTAACAGCACAACAAATCCATGCAACATACAAAGTATGAGACACTATCAAAGTCCAACTCATGGAAAAAGACAAAGAAGGAAGATTAAACTTCAAGAAAGCGGCGTAATAGAACTTATATATGTATAAAATCCTACCAAGAAAAAGGTAGGATTTTTTCTTAATCAAAAAAAACTCCGACATAAAGCCGAAGTTTCTTCTTACTTTCTTACATATATATTTCTCTACTCTAATTTCATAAGAAACAATCCATTTTCTTTATGGAAGACGATTCATTCTTCTACACTACAGAGAATATCTCATTGAAGTTCTGTTAGTTCATGGCATTGTTTGTAATCTGCTGTACATGCAAATAACTTATTATCCATTTGCATAAATGGGACTTCACGAGCAGTAAATACAGCTTGAATAGGTTTCGCATAAAGCATTCCTTTTACCATATATGGCCCATGTGGCTGTCTTTCTACTTTTGCACATGATATACCGGTTTTTTCTTCATACGGTACAGTTTCTTTATATGTTACAAACGTATCGAATGTCACTGAATTTTTATGAACACATTGTTTTGTAGTTTTATCATGAAATACTATATCATAGCATCAAGAATCTATATTAAACAATTGTACTTTTTTATTTGTTGCGACATATGATGCATTATCAAATGTAATTTTTTGTCCATCAGACCAAAAAGTTGCTTCATAGAATGCATTTTTTGTCACAAATCATACACCATCAGTATATCTATACCCATACACGACAAAATAGAATATGAAAAAGAGAGCAAATCCAAATGCTCATACTTTTGCAAAAACTCTTACTCGTGGACTCATATCTATACAAGGTGAAAAAAATAAATATACCAATGTATCTAACTGCTTACAAAACAGGTAGCACTAATTAGAATATTTTTATTTATAGAAATATGTTTCTATAATATGCAAACTGCACAGTGATTACAAAAAATAACTCATTCTCAATAACACATTATTTTACGTCGACAATTTTTGCTTCGTATCTTCCGCTATCTGCTCTTACTTTTACGATATCACCTTTTTTCTTTCCTTTCAAAGCAGCTCCAAGTGGTGATTCAAATGAAATAGTATCATTAAGAATATCTACTTCCCCACTACCAACGATAGTCAATGTATGTTTTGCACCATCTTTTTCAATAGTTACTTTTGAACCATAACGGATTTCTGAAGATCCTTTTACTTCTTCAATAATTTGTACATTATTCAAAAATTCTTCTATCTCTCCAATACGACTTTCAATAATTTCTTTTTCAGCAATAGCTGTATCGTATTCAGAGTTTTCCGAAATATCTCCTTGTCCAATAGCTTCTTTCAATCTATCCAAAGCAGCTGGAAGTTCTTCTGTTTTCAACTTGTGCAACTCTTGCACCATAGATTCATATCACTCCTTGGTAAGGTAATTCATTTCTTCGTTTGCCATGATTGTTTCTATATTTATGTATAAAAATATGTTGTATAAAATCGTCTACTCTCAACTACATGAGGTAGAAATATAAACTCATGCTTATACTAAGCATTGTGAAGAGCCTATCTTCTAAACCATTTTGTCAATTTTTTAAAGATTCCGATATCTCATGTTACAGCACGTTTGAAATGTGCAAATGCATGATTCACAAGATCTGTAGGATTCTTGAAGCTTTCACTTCCTGATCTCTCATATCTTGTTGTTTCACCATCAACTGTAAACATAAATACTCATTCAAATCTGTCTGCTTTGTTTTTTGTTACATGTACTTGGACTTGCACTTCTGCATCTGGCTTGTTTGTAAAAATCTTCTTGAAGTAAGGTTTGAGCAAAGGCTGATCAACCTCAGGATTTACATACAAATTTAGTTCTGAATACTTTTTAATACTTTC
>CAXYYI010000042.1:0-6677 GCA_964293055.1 uncultured bacterium
GAATGTTGCTTGTGCTGATGGAGTATAACATACTCATGCAAGTTGTGGATCATTCATATCACATACAACAGGTGCATCTGTTACAGTTGTTTCTTCACAATCTGTACTACAGTTGATAGTTTGTGAACCATTTGCTGTTACTTTTGTACATGTCCAAGACCATGGATTATCACCAAATACATCTGATGCTAACCCTACAGCACATAACTCTGCTTGTGTATTAGGAGCACTAGTTGCATTTTGTCCATGTGCACTTCCACAAGCTACATCAAGTGGAGGATTTTGTTCTTGAAATGCTTTACATTCTTGATAGTCAACACTTTCATCGTCTCCAATTTGATTGTTTCCAGGAATACTACATCACCATTTCCATACTTTCCCTAGTGATGGATTACCGTCGTCTATATTCATTTCAATAGGTCCAATCACTGTACCTATACTACACAGAGTACTTGTAACAGGTTGTCCACTAATATATGTATCTGCAGCAGGTCCACATTGTGCAGGTCTTTTACTAGCATTACAAGCAGCAGTTACTCATGTGTTTTGGTCTTTACAGAGCCATTTCCATCCTCATGCATTATATACTCATCCATCTGCAAATCGAGTCATTTCTACAGGATTTCCAGATATACATAAATTTTGTGTAGGTTCTGTTGTGAATTCTCATTGATGAGAAGATCCACAAACTGGTCATCCATTGTTGACTCGTTCTTGAGTACTACAAGATACTTCACTTGCTCATTGTACACAAGACCAAGACCATACATTAGTTGATGGATTAGTATTAGTAAGATTTTGAGACCATCCTACATTACATAATTGATTACTACTTGGTTGCGATCATACTTGTTGTCCATTTGCAGAACCACAAGCAGCTTGTTTTTGTGAATTACATTGAGAATTTGCTGACACAGAAGTTCATACGACTGATACAGTGAAAGAAGTATTATTACATGACCACATCCATACTCCTGCGACTCCAGTAAGATATGTTGGTGTTCAAGGGTTACATAATCAAGGAGTACTAGTTGAAGGTGGAGTAGATAGTAGTTGTTGATTAAGAGGACCACAAGCTCCAGGACTTGTTATCTCTGCTGTGGCACATCATGCATCACTTCATCCTCTTATTGCTTCACAAGTCCATTCTCGACGTTGTAAGTTCGTATCAAAATGCATATCATTTGCATATGCAGAAACAGCTCCACAATAATCTCATGTTGGAGGAATAGTAGTAGAAGTGTAATTTGCTCAATTTAGAGATCAACAATTTGCATCACAAGCCGGATCTAAATTATCTATCTGTTCTTGTGTACAGTAATTGGCTGATGCCTGAGATCCTATTGCAATACTGACTGCTAAAATACTACCAATAAGTATTTTCTTAAAACTGTTGTGCATCATAGTGAAGATGACGAAAGGTAAATAATATATTTAAGTAACTATTTTTTTTTATGAATTTTAACCTCATGATGCTCAGAAGAAACATGTTGCCTCATTAGAGTTTGCAGTACAGAGACAGTCTTGTGGTGTTGTGTTTGAACAAACACTTTCTCAAGGTCCATATCACCATTCTCAATTTATAAGTTCATTATTATAACATGTTCCTCACATAGACCAGTTACCATTTGATCCACATGTATATAAATTTCAACCACATCCAGCTCATACATAGTTTGGACTTGCAAAATTTACATCCTGACAGGTTTTTGAGTCATTATCACATGCGAGGTATTGTCATGCTACAGGACTAAAACATTGATTATTATAAGTACATGACATACCAATACGAGGATTTGGCGTACCAGGTGCGTATTTATTATGTACAGCAAATCAGTTTGCATAGTATGTATGATCTCAATCAAGTTCGAAGTTGTAGAGTTGTGTTGTTTTATCGGCTTTTTGATGAGATATTGTTTTTATAAGAATATTTCCTTTATCTGTAATGAGTGTATCTCCGATATGGAGTATATTTACTTCTAGATCAGGAATTTCTTTTTTAGTTGTTTCAGGATCAAGAGATTTCCATCATTCTGTTGTCAAGAATGGGTGATTTGCTGTAAAGAAGGCATCAGTGTTGTTGATAGCATATACATCTTGATTACCAAGAAGTGGGCGAATAAGAGTAATAACTGTATTATATCATCTTACTGCTTTGAGCTTATCTCCAACTTTAATATTTTCAATAGCTTTCTTAGATCCATCAGCAAGTGTTACTACAGTTCCAGCTATAAAACATCAAGGTCATGTTGTTGTATCTAATGTACAAGATCATGCTGTTCCACCTCAACTACAAGGTTGTGATGTAGCTGGTTTTGGTTGAGGACAGAGACTATCAGCAACCATATTACCTTGACTATTTTTACATACAACACTACGCATTTGTGTTCCTCATGCAGTAGTTAGTGAACATGATTTATAAGGAGCTACTGTTCCACACTCAAATTCATTTACACCTTCACAACTATTTGTACTAAATAGATTGGTTCTCCATGAACATGAATGTGTTAACCAACCACGATTACAAGAGACTTGTGATGTAAATATTCTACACAACTCTCATTCATATGGACCAGGTAGTTCTCATCCAGGACCAATAGATCATGCTACTTCTTGTCCAACAAAACCACATGCACCAGGAGTTGTATAGGTTCCTTGACATGATGAAGTCACATTACAAGAAGACCAAGATCAGATATCCCAAGTATATGTTTCTTGTGTGCTTTGTGAACTAGGAGCACTACATGATGCATTTGCTCAACCATTGAGTCCTTGACATGTCCAAGACCAATTTGCAGTTCCACCTCCATTTACTGTACTTGCAATACCTACAGAACAGAGGTTATTTGTAGGAGCTGTACTTGTTGGTGTCCCATTTGCACTACCACAAACAGCATTTGTTGGCGCTGAAACTTTGTTCGCGCTACATGCAGCAGTTGTATTAGTTCCTTGACATGTCCAAGACCATGGACCATTTCCAACAACAGCTGTAGGAAGACCTGCAGAACAGAGATTTGTTGTAGGAGTCGTATTCAGTGTTTGTCCATTTGTGCTACCACACGCACCATTTTCTTGCCATGCTGGAGTATAGTCAGCTCAACAGTATGTATTAGATCCACCATTGATTCCACTACACATCCATTCCCATGATGTTCCATCTGTAGATAATTGTGCAGCTACAGGTGTTCCTGCAGAACAGAGGTTTGTAACTGGTGTATTAGTAAATGATCCACCATTTGAACTACCACATGCTCAATTTATGCTTTCAGTAGGATTATTTGACCCATTACTACATTCTATCTTTTCACATACATTTGTATTTGGATTATATACGAATCATGGTTTAGCACACGTTGCACATGTTGCTATATCGTACATACTACTTGGCACCCATGAGTCAGTTTTGTGACAATATACTTCACCAATACCATTTGCATCAGTATTATTATCTACTCTTACGTCTTGAGCTGCTTGTAGAGTTTCCGTTGGAGTAGTTAATCCAACTCATACAAAACCAGGAGTTGTTTGGTTTGCATTCCAAATATCTTTGATTCCAGTATGAGTAAATGCATTATTTACTCATGTTGTATATCATGAAAATCAGTTAATACAATATGCATCTGTATATTCAGATGGTGCACAATATGCTTGCGTACACATTACATTGCTATTTGCTGGGTCACTAGGATTGTCATAAGCACATGTATTACATCCATCAAACCATTGAGTACATGTGTATCCGTTGTTCCCATTCCAGTACATATCATTTTCTCATTCACTTCCGAGAAGTACTCCTTGACATGTCCATTGTCAGTTTTCATCCATAACAGGAGTTTGTCATTCTATACATCCTCATCCAATTCATCCACTTCATAGATTAGGAAGTGGACTACAGACTACAGCACCGTTTGCAATTGCGCTAATTCCATTTGATCCCTGACAAACACCATTTGCAAAATAGAATAAGCCTCCACTTACAAAATTGATATCTGAAGCAAATACTCAGGTATTAAGAGAGTTGATGAGAATATGATGATTGCTAATTTGCAAATTACCGATATCTTGATTTGTTACACCACCTGTTGCGATATGTTGAGGACCAATAGATCCAGAACCAATATCTCAATTTTGAATTGTAGATTTAATGAATTTATCATCACTTCCTACTTTGATGATATTACCTGCTGTTCCAGGTAGGGCAGATGAAGAAAGGTATATACCATTTTCATCAATTTGCACACCGATAGGACTATTTTCACTTCCAAGAAGAGAGAAAATTATTTTCTTGAAAATAGGGTATCAAGCATCAAATGATGATGAATTAATATTTAGGGCATATGCTCAAATCCATGAGATTGATCCTAATACTACTAGGCCTACTACTGATAGAAGACGCTTTTTGTTCATGACAGAATGAATAAGGAATAAGATATTATTTTGGTTGATTAATAACTATAGTTTCATCAGAAGAGATGTATGCTTTTTGTAAAAGATTATTACTTGGCTGAGTATCTTGTTCTAGTCATTCTAGTGCTATTCCAATGAAATATGCACAAAAGAATAAAATAACAAATGCTACTACTCATCAAATAACTCTTTCACCCAGTCATGTTCAATCCATTGTTTATCATACTGATAAATATTTTTGTATTTGATAATAATGTTACGACAACTGCCTGCCTATATAGGCAGGCATATATTATTATTTAGTTAATTTTTCTTCAATAGCTTTGATACGAGATTCATTACTTTGGTATGTTTTTTCTAATGTTTGTACTTTGGTATCAAGTTCATGAATTGCTTGGATCATAGGCGCAATCAATCCATTATAGTTTACTGATTTCAAACCATTTTCAGCAGTTGTTACTGCATAAGGGAAGAACTCTTCTACTTGTTGCGCGAGTACTCCATATTGTGTACTACCATCTACTTTGAGAGTATAGATATATCATTCAATACCCATAAGTTTTTTGAGAGCATCATTGATAGGAGTAATATCTGTTTTCAATCTTGCGTCTGATAGAGTTAATACTTGTGCAGCTCTTACAACACCTACAACATCAAGAGTATATTGAGGATTTTTTGTGAGAATACCTACTGCATTTTGTCATACATAGAAGATTGCTGACGGATCTGCAAGTGCTAGTGAGTCTGTTGTGTTAACATTTCCTGTGTTTGTACATACATTTTCTTCTGCACAGTCAGCACCAAGTTGATCTACAACATGAAATATATTGTGACTTGGTTCTTTTCCACTTACAAAAGTATCAGAACAGTAATCACCAATACTATCTTGTATTACCCATGCTGCTTCCTTTGGTTCCCAGTTATATTGTGGATATTGAATTCCCATGATTTTTGTAGGCTTGAGTCCTTGCGCATCTGCGCTCTTTGGATTAAGACCACATTCTTCACCATTTCCTGTATCACATTGACATGATGGAATATCAGTTCCATATTTTTCTTTATATTCATTATTTAATTTGTCATAATCTTCATAACCCATAACAGTTCTCCATGCATAGAGAGTACCACATACATTAGTTCCATTGTTGTTTGGTTCACATACACCATAATCTCCAAGTACAGGATCAGAACATGTAAGACCTGTATCACATTGTACATTATTTCTACCACCACAGTATTCTCATTCTTGTGCGAAATTAGAAGCTGTACATACTCAAGATTGATCTATTTCAGGTTTTTCACCTTCACATACTAGTCAAGAGGCACAAGTTACATTTGTTCTAGCACCACATGCGTCTCATTCTTGACCTAATCAACCTTTTTGTGTTGCACCTGCATCATATGCTACCTTTCTAGTAGTACGAGTTGATAAATCTTTTTGATAGATATAATGTTGCCAGTATGTAGAACCACCACCTCATCCATAAGAAGAACCACCACCATTTGCGTTTGTTGCATCATAGATATCATAACAGTATTCTCCTACATCATTACTCATGATAGATGAGTTACCATCTGGTTGATTATGACATTCTGCAGCATCTGGTCATTGATCACAAGAACATCTTTGAATTCCAGGATAACCATTTAAACCACCTTCACCGTTTGTCATTTCAAGATAACTATATCTTACTTGAGTAGAACCACCACCAATATATGGAGCGATACATGTTACTTTTTCATCAGTAGGTGAAGCACATTGCCATTGAGCACACCCAATATCTGAAGTACATCATTTTGATCCTGCAGCAAGTGATTTAGGGATCATTGTCATGGTTCCACCTACACAATAGTTCATACCATTGTCTACAGGCCACGCTACATTAGAAAGTCATTGTACTGTAAGGTATCCACAAGAAAGTGGCATCAAACCATCTCTTTCAACTAGGAAAGTTCCTTTTACGTGAAGGGTAGTTTGTGGAGTAGTCAATCCAACTCCAACTCTACCACCATTTCGGTTTTTATTGTAGATATGAGGAGAGAGGAATGATTGTTTTGTCCAGAGTTGGTCTCAATTTCAATATTCTTGTACTCATTGACATTCCCATCATCAATTTTGATAAACAGGTGTTTGTCATTCTGTACAGTCAGGTAAACTACTTGTTCCACCTTGTATAGTTGCACAATTGAAACTTCCATTTGCATTTATACCTTGGAGAAATTGTCCAGTAGGACATACCCCATCTGGTGCTTGGACACCACTACATGTA
>CAXYYI010000043.1:0-6643 GCA_964293055.1 uncultured bacterium
TATTTGAGATAATCAAAAAAAACAACAATATGATTCTGTGAGAAAAGGGTGATTTGGTGGATTTGGATGATGAGCATGATTCTGAGGGCAAGGGTGATTTTGATGATTTGGCGATGGTGCTACATTCCAATTTGGTGGAGATATGTGAGATATTTTTGGAGACTTGTTATGAGGATTTTTCTGAGGACAAGGATGATTTTCTAATAGACCAAGAAAAGGTGATGACGTGGAATTACAACTCAATATCTCATTTGAACAAGCATATACATGACTTACAAAAGATATTTCCTATAATAAAGTGACAGAAATTGATACACAAACAAGAGAGATGAAACAGTGAACTGATAGTGTATTTGTTGAAGTACCAGCTGGTATTCACAGTGGACAGTATATCAAATTTTCTGGTAAATGACATGCATGACGTAATGGATGACCTGCATGAGATCTGTATATTAAAATATATATCAAACCATCACAGCATTATGAAAGAGAAGGTGATAATATTATAGTCTATGCTGATGTATCAATTGTAGATCTTGTATTAGGGACTGAAGTGCAAGTTGCTCATCCAGAAAACAAAGTGTCTGACAAAATCCCAAAAGGGACACAGGTTACAGATGTTGTTAAAATTTCTGGGAAAGGGTTTACAAAAATGTGAAAGTGATGAGTATTTGGTGGTAAACACGGTGATCTCCTTGTAAAACTCAACGTTAGTGTTGCAAAAAAACTTTCAAAAGAGCATGAAAAATTATGGAAACAACTTAAAGGTGAGTAGTATATCTCTATCCCACAAAGTAATGTTTCTTGAGCAGAATTGATTTAAGTTCATCTCATATTTTTCCTGCAAATTCAATTGATTTTCTATGTGCCTGGGGAAATGTTGTAGGAGTGAGGTCAACTTTTTCTTGTGAAAGTAACTGCCATTTTTCTCAGTCTTCTGTCATTTGTTGATTCATTTTTGTATTATATTCTTCTCGTACATTATCATGTCATTCATTTTTAAGTACTGTTTCAGCTTGTGCAAAATAGGCGTTTTGTAGATCATATCGACGATCTCGTTCTTGTGATCAGTATATTAGTTTATCATTTGTAGCTTTTCTTGCGGTTCTACGTCTACGACCTGTATTGATTGTGTCACTAATTAAATGCATGAGATGATCATGTTCTGGTTTACTAATACTTTCTAATTGATTGCTTGGGGTATGCCTCCCATGTAAAGATAATGGTACCATATGAGTATTGGTTGTTGTGTTTTGTTGAGGTGTCAGGAATAGGTCTGTATTTTCTATGTATATATTTTTGGTCAGTAATTTTTGCAATTGGCGCCTGATATGAATTACCATATCGCTAACAACCATTTTATCTATGAGTAAGAGATCCTGAATATCTTTTTGACTAAAAGGAGTTGGTTGCTTTTTTTTGATAGTTTTCACACTATATTTATTATGCTTGTAGTATGTTTTACCAGTAAGATGTTCCCAATCACGAAGATGCCACAATATCACTTGTCTTATTTTTTGTGCAAGGAGTGGTTGGAGATTTTTGGGAAGATGATCGTAATTCTGAAAAAAATCTGCGAGAAGTGTATATTGTATATCAATCGTCGTAGAAGAACGCACATATTCATGATTATGTGATTTATAGAGATCTTCTAATTTATCATCTAGATTGTTGATATCCAAGACTTTATGAAGTTGATTATGACTATGTTGTATGAGACGTATACGGTTGGATGCATTGTCGCTTCATAGTCACCATAATGGATAGACATGATGATTTGAATATTGTTCTACTTTTTTCGTTATAGAAGACTCGTTACTCATATCAATAGACTATGAGATAAAAGAATAGTACAGCGGATACTTTTCTTGTTTTTTCTGTATAGAGAAAATTAACCTTTATTACAATAGGAAGTTTGATTATTGTTGTCTTAATAATCAATTAATCACATTGATATAAGTATATGCGATATATATTGGAAACCAGTTAGCCATTAAGGCAAGCTTATAGAGAAAAAAATGAGCTTAAAAATATTATTTAATTGTTCTCCCTCTTGTGGTTTTATCAATTTTTCCAAGTTTCAGGAGGAGAGGTTCTATATCAGTTTCAATTGCTTTTTCATGAATTCACAATTTGGCTGCAAGTGTTTTGATCCCAACTGGTTCTTCATGTTCTGCAAGAATAGCAAGGTATTTTTTATGTAGCGGTGTGATACCTCATGCATCTATATTGAGTCGCTGTTCAAAAGTTGGTCGTTGCGAAGCACGCATCGTAAGATGCGTATTGCCGTTGGCAATAAGGTAGTCTCTGATTTTTACACATATATTATGGATTTCTCTTGGTGTTCGTTCTACTTTTTTACTAATTTCTAGCACAGATGCTTCATCTGCATCTATCATATAATGTTTTAGATAATTGCGTATAATAGCAAGGATTTCAGTATGATTATAGTCTTGGAAGTGGAACTTGTAGATGAATCTATTTTTCAGTGGTGCAGAAAGTGATTCCATTTTTGTTGTCGCGCCAATTAGTGTGAAATGCTGTATTGGTAGTCTCATGCTACCACCTTCAGGCATTACAAAATCAATTACTCGATCTTCCATAGCTATATATAATACCTCTTCGACTGTGGGTTTGAGTCTATGTATTTCATCAATAAATAATATATCTCATTCTTGGAGATTATTGAGAATAGAGATGAGTTCAGATGGTTTGCTGATTGCATATCATGTCACAATTTTTATGTTGACTTGCATGTCATTGGCAATGATGTTTGCAAGTGTTGTTTTCCCATGACCACTTGCTCAAGAAAAAAGCATATGTCATAGGGTATGACTACTACGTTTTGCAGATGTAATTGCTGTTTTGACAATTGATACTATATCATCTTGTCAGACAAAATCAGAAAATCACACAGGTCTTGTACTGCTTGTCTGTGTAGTAGTAGTGTTGCCTTGTATTGATGGATTTGTTTGTTGTATATCTATTTTTTTGACTTCCATAGATATAATATAAGGTAAATATGTACCATATATACAGATACATATAGGGGATGCAAGATGTTTTTTAATGAAACTTTGGTTTTTTAAATTGTATCAAGAAATTGTTTTTTCACTTTTTGTTGTTGAATTGCACTATGTGCTTGAGTGAAGATTTCTCTCATATTTTTATAGTATATCAAACCTAATACCTCTTCTAGTGTGGCCCATTTATATATTCATAAGTATCACTCAACTGGTTGGATGTGGACATCTTTTTGAGGATTCCCTTTGAAGTGCATAAGAAAGTATGTTATATCTTTATCCATTCCACCACGTATTTCATGACTACTTCTTAAACTTGTTGCTCATACTTTTTGCTCGATAGTGAGAAGAGCTGGTGAAATTCATGTTTCTTCAGCTACTTCACGAAGTGATGCTTGTTGTGCGGTTTCTCATTTTTGTAATTTACCTTTTGGTGCGACCCATTCTATTTTACCAGACATTGCATGTCTTTTGATAAGAAGAAATCTCGGCTTTTTGTCTGCCTCGATAAAGTAAATAATTCATCATGCACTTTGTATAACTCACATAGAAAGATAGGATAAAAAATAGAAGAGGAATCAGTGATCTTATGTTTTTAGGTTTCTTGAGTTTTTCTTCATAATCGCTGTGTAGTACGAATAATTGGTGTCATGAGTGCACGTACTAGAGGATTTGTATATTTGTTTAATGATGCTTGTTGCCATAAAATAGTAGGATTTTGACTAGCTTTTAGTCTGTTTGCATCAATTTCTGTTTGTGTTGGATAGGTTGCTGTGAGAGTCTCATTTCTTTTAAAAGGAGACTCTTGTAGTATGCTTTTTCTTTTTGTACTGGTGTGATCTTGTTTTTCAATTTGTTCTTTGAGTAAAAGGACCTCTTTGTGTACTCAATCTATTGTACTATCTGTCTCTATAGTTTTCTCTTGTATAGTATTATCTTGTTCTAATTGTGTATTAATATTATTTTCTATGATTGTGTTTTGTAAATTTCATAATTTTTTTTGTGTTTCATGAAGAGTATCATTGATCATATGATCAAGATCCTCGGCTGCTTTATTATCAATTATATCATGCTCTTCTCATATTGTGTTTGCGTTTGTATCAAGTTCTTTATCTGTCATGGAACAATATGAGAAAAATAAAAATTACGCTTGATTGTATTTTTGTAAGAATTTTTTGAGTATTTGTACATTTTTTTTATAGTCAGTTCTCATAGGTCATAAGATGCTTACAACACTATCGTATCAGTTGACTTGTATTTTGGTATACACAATAGAAATAACATGTTCATCGCTTTGTATAAAAGTGTAGTATACCTGATTTTTTTTCATCATTTGGCTATCAAGTGTTTCTACAATTTTTTTGTCTTCAATATACTGTACGATATATTTTGTTGTTTCGATATCATTGAGTTGTGCATTTTGGAGGAGATTATTGATTCATAGGAAAAAATATTCATCATTACGGAGGAATCAGACTACTGCGCCATCAGCAACTTTCCCTATAGTTTCAATTATATACCTCAATCCATGACGAGCGTAATCGACATCAAATGCGACATCTAAACTTGTATTATCTTTTGTGTTTTCTTCTGTTTCTAAGATTTCATCTATATACATAGAAAGACCTTCTACAGTTGGTAGACGTCCAGAACTATTATATGGCTGATACACAAGTCCTTCTTTCTCCAATACATTAAGATATTTTCTTAATGTCGATGGTGCATAATCTGTCAGTTCAAGAGAATGCAAAAATTTTGATCACACTGGATCTCATTTGTTGATATATGTGTCTATTACTATGGACAAAAGCCCAAGGAGTTTCGGGTTTTTTTTTGCCATGAAATTCTTTATAGATGCAAATCTCCTGTATAATATGTATTTTTTATGTATATGCAAATAGTAATTTATATATTTACTTTATATTCCAAAACTATATATATAGTTACAAGTAGCATTTTATCATCTTATTGATACTGATGAAAAAACATCTAGCATGAACTGCTATAGTGATGGCAACATATGCTCTTTTTTCTCTATCTTCTATCACTGTTGCAGAAGAAACAACAGTAGATCAACTTCTTGATCTTATTTTGCAAAGTACGGGTACAGTTAGTAGTAATCTTGTGACAACAACTTCTACAAGCTCATGAGGTACAGCTTCTGCACAAACTGTTGCTCCTCAAATAACACCATCAGGTGACACTGAATTTGCAAGTGCACTTGCATGGATGCATACAAAATGACTAACACAATTTGCAACGACAAAAGAGTATGAACCAGAAAATCTCTTAACCAGACAACAAGCTGCAAAGTTTTTTGTTCTTATGCAAGAAAATTATATTGGTGTGCCTGTGACTACTGTTACTACTTGTACATACAAAGAAGCAAATGTTGATAAAACACATCGTCCATATGTAGACAAAGCCTGTGCTTATTGAATCATGCAATGACAATGAGGACTGTTTAGACCAAATGATTTTATTTCAAGACCTGAATTTGTTGCGGCTCTTGTGAGAATGATGGAGTGAGCAAAACGCGATGAAACAACAAATCCTTGGTGGTTATCATATTTTCAACAAGCAAGAGATTGGTGATTAACTAAAGAACAAAATGCGAATGCATTTGATGCGCGTATTTCGAGATATGAAGCAGCATTGTTCCTCTATAGAGCAAGTAATATGATAAAAATTGTACCAAATCCAGATGCGACAAACAATACTGGTACTACAACAACATGATGAATATCAACTCCTGAAACGCCATCTTCAAACACAAATACTATTAGTGTTGTCAGTGATCCAGCACTTCAGGAAGCAATTTATTGGATGTATGATAATGGTATTACAAAATACAATACTGTAGAAAATTTCCGTCCATTTGATGGAATTACAAGACAAGAGGCTGCTAAGATATTTACGCTTTTCAGAGAAGAAATTATTCAAGGTACACCAGATAATAGCAATGTAAATTGTGCGTTTACAGATTTGGATATAGCAGATAGTACATTGACACCATATATTACTCAAGCGTGTCAACTATGAATTCTGAAAGGATCAAATTGAGTATTTAATCCACAGTGAGTTTTGAGTAAACCTCAAGCAGTTGCAATCCTTGTGAGAATGTTAGAATGAGTGCAAGATGAAACAACAAATCCACGATGGCAATGATATTATGATAGAGCAGTTACTATGTGAATGATTCAGACATCATCTCCAACTAATTTTGATAAACCAATTACAAGATATGAAATTGCAATGCTATTATATAATAGCAAAGTAAAATATGAACTTATTAAAAACCTTAATAATAATTTTGAAACCAATAATCTTATTTATACTGTTGCAGACTCTGTAACACCTGGTGCAACAACATGAGAAAAAATATGACTTATTAGTATCAATACACAAATACTAGATCGTACAGAAGTTGCATGATATACTATAGATTTGTTTGGAGATCAATATTTGTTGGAAAAGGTAGCAACACAAAAATATCTCAATAATGACTATGTATGGTATGGTAAAATTATCTCTCTTGATAAAACAAAAAATATTGGAACAGCAGCACTAACACTAAGTAATGGTATTGTAATATCATGAGTATTCAGACCATACAATCT
>CAXYYI010000044.1:0-6552 GCA_964293055.1 uncultured bacterium
CTTGTATAGTTTCTACACTTTGTGCTGTAGTATTTGTATTTTGTGATGAGTTATCCGACGATTCTACTGCTTGCGCAGCATCCGCCGTAGGCGGAATTTGTGTAGGTATCACACCATTCTTAAGTTGTTCTAATTTATCTTTGGTATCTGCAATAAGCAATAATTTTTGTTTTTCTTGTAAAAATGTAAATACTTTATTCGCTGTTTCAGGCGCAAGAGAGATCAATGTTTCTTCTAATTTTGTTAATGTGATTTTATCAATTGTTTGTGGTAATTCTTCTTGTTGTAACAACAATTGTTTCATTTTCTTTTCGACAAGCATCACTCCAGCCTTCTGCAAAATATTCAACTCTTTTGTAAAAGATTTGATATAATCATCTGCTAACTGTTCTTTAAGAGAGAATATCTCTGGAGTATTTGTCATACGTATAATAAGATAATTATAGAATATATTTATCTAATTTTTGTTATAATTTTTTCCAATAGTAATGCTGCCTTTTCGATTTTTGAGATTTTTGCTCAATCTGCGACAACCAGTTCCATTGTACGAGCAAAATCATCTAGTTTATCTGATCATCTTAGGTCGTCTAAGAAATTTGGTGCACGATTTTTAAGGATATTTTCCACTTCTGAGTTTCAGAGAGTGTATCATTTAACAAGTTGATTTCATGCTCCATCTACTAAACCTACGGTTGCATACACTGGAGTACGCGCATTCTTCAACTCCTTCATTAATCCAGCAATATCGTCAGTTTCTTGCATAATTTTTGCAAGGTATGGCAACTTAACTGTTTTGGTTGCCTCAATCAACGCATTTGCTTCTTGAGCAGATAGCTTACTAAGATTTGTTGCACACTCTTTGAGCGCACTAATATCTTTTTCAATTGCTGCGACTGCTCACTTATTTATCGCATTTCACGACGCATCAACAAGTGTCGATTGCAATGCTTCCAATTTACCAACATCATCAACAATAGATGTATGGAGTGCTTTTTGTGATTGTTCTGTAAGTCACAATCATTTTACATCTTTCCATCAATTTCTGATTTTATTTTCTGCCAATTTTTGTTGCATACGTTGGGTTCTTGCAATTTTTTCTTGTTCTTTTACCAGACGTTCTGCTTCTGCTTGTGCCTTTTGTGCAGCAAGTTCTGCTTCAGTTTTTATTCTTGTCGCGTTTTCTACGGCAGTTTTTGCAGCTTGTTGTGTTTTTTCTCATGCTTGCAGTGCTTTTATATGCTCATTGATATGAACAGCACTTTCAAGTGACGAACTTGTATGCACAAGACTATCTGCATATTTAGCAATCTTACTATCTACAAAAAGAGCATCATCTATTTTGTCTATATATGTCATAATTTTTTCTGCCTTAGCAGCACTCATAGCACGATGATTCATCAATGCTTCAAAGAGTAATTTTTTATTACCTGAGAGCGTCGTCTCAACTCATTCTACTTTTTTCATAAGAGCAATAACTTCATCATATTTTGCTCATTTTTGATTCATCATTTTTTCAAAAACTGGCATATCATAATAAGCAACTATCGTATCAATATTGTTTTTGATAGCAGTTTCATACGCGGGGAGGTGTATTTTTCTCAAAAATTTTTCTTTGACCAAATATCTTTTAAAATTTTGAACATCATCTGCATGATTTGTCCAACTATTACGAACCTTTTCTCCTATTTTTTTAAATCCTACTTTACTACCAGACTCATAGACGTCTCATGCTTTTGCTAGTGATATTTTTTGACGTTCAAAATCAGCTATCAATTTGTCTGCTCCATCAATACCACTATAAAATCTTTGTCTCAAAGCCCATGATTTTCCATACACCTTTCATTCAAATTGTTTCGCTGTCCAACTACCTGCCGTCATTACTCTTGCAGGTCATAATTTTGCAAATCATGCTAGTTTTTCAACACCTGCAATACCAAACTTCCCTGTCGCAATCCATGTCTTGGCTGCTGTTCTAGGGTTTACAAGAGCAATACCATATGCACTCACTGCAATCAATGGAACAGCACTCAATACATAAGCACCAGCACCTTTAAAATCACCTCATAAGGCTTTTTTACATGCTGTTCCCAAGTTTAGTAGTTGCCCTCAGAAAAAATCTCATGCTTTCACTGTCCAGCTTCCATCTGGATTATGAATATATTCAAGCGTGTTTGCACCTGCATACACTTCTTTTTTAAACGCATAAAATGAGTTTACTAAGAAGTTGAAATCTTTCATTTCACTAGCTGTTATCGTACCATTTGCAATTTTTGTTGCATAGACTCAAAGACTATCTGCTATAGTGCGTCACAATGCATCCATACCAGTTTCTTGCAAAAATGTTCTTTTCGCTTTTTCATCACCATCAAACAACTCAGAATAGACATTCCATGCACTATCTTTTGCAACATCAATAAAATCTCATTGTAGTTCTTTATTAATTTTTGTTGTAACATGGAGCAATGTATCTTTATTTTTTTGATCCAAAACTCCATCTGCAATATCTTCAGATGCTCTTTGGAGAACACTTTTCTTTCAATCATAATCTAACGTATCATCTCTATCTGCATCAAGTTCTTTCACAATTTCTTGTGTCTCTTTATCAATACTACCATCCATCAAACCATTTTTTTGTAGCGTCTCATATGCATTTTTCAAATTACTACTTCTATATGCTGTATAACGAGGATCACTATGGACATTATCTTTTAACCAATCCATATCTTTGATCAAATCACCAATATCTTTTGTATCAGTTGTCCCTTGTCATGCAGCTTTTTCTGTTGCAATTTTTTCAATCAATGCTTTTTCTTTATACAACAAAAACGTTTGTAGTCTCACTTTTTCTCTGTAAAAAAACTTTACTTGTCATGCAGCTTCTTGTGCTTCTGCACCTCATGCCGCAAGTTTTGCTAGAAATGCATCTTTTCCTGCAGAAAATGAAAATCAGTTTACAAGAAAACTCCATAGTGCACCTCAACCACTAGAAAACATAGTTCATACCTTATTTTTTATTTGTTCTACCGATGCATTCAAAAAACTCATACTTTGTTCCTTATCGTCGAGAATTGCATCTATCGATGCATTTTCCTCGCTAATACACCAAGGCACAACTCATTTTAATTTTTCTTGTCATCATGATACTTTTTGTGCAATTGTTTCCATATCAGCATCATCTTGCCATCCATCTGCAAGTTCTTTTGCAAATAAATTAGTATATAGAGCATCAGTCGCATTTCATAGTCACTCAAATGTTTCTTTTGCAGCAGGATCGTTTTCTATAGCATCTTTATACGCATCTACTTTATCTTTATCATCTTGTAAATCTTTTTCTTTATCCCAATCAAAAAGTTTATCCAATCCCCATTTACCTGTTGCCAAACCATGAACTCAGTAGTATCCTCAAGCAATCATAACTGGCCACTTAATTGTATCCCATACTTTTCATAACACTGATCTATTATCTTTCTTTTCTGTAGTTGTATTATTTGCAGTTGTGGCTTCCTTTGCTTTTTGTTTTTTTCTTCGTCGTTTATACAACAAAAAACATCAGACAACACCTCATCCGATGAGTAAAGGTTTTTTATACTCATTCAAAAAATCTCCTGTACGTTCAACTAAACTTTTCTTCTCAGATGAAGATTTTTTTTCTTGTTCTTTCATATGAGAATCAAATTCTTCTACTGTTTTATCTGTTACTAGATTAGTAACATTTTGTACTTTCTCGGTAGTTGTATGATCAGACACTTCTTTAGCATCTCAATGAATATCTTGCTTTACAGCATTAATATCTTTTTGTACACTAGCAATAGTTGTATCTTTTTCTACATTTTTCAATGGCACCAAACTATCCACAACAACACGCCCTTCATCTGCTTCTTTCGCAGGACTATCAGGCGTGTTTTGTGGTGCATCTATTTTTGCTTCTTTTTCTATTTCATGTTTTGGTGCCATACAAAGATGCTAGAGTAAATATTAAATTATCAACTATATTATACTTGTTCTTTTGGTGCGTGAGATCATGTCTGTCTAACAAATGTTTTTGCTTGTGATCATACATCCATAGTGAATGAGTCTGTGCTATTTTCAATAGCTTTTGCCCATCTTGTAATAAACACATTTCTTTCATCTGCACTTAGATTAGGAACTCCATCAATAGCTCAATTTTTTACATAACCTTTTGTCAAAGATTTTTTAATATTTTCTAATCCAGATTTTCTGAATGTTTCACTGACTCATCGTTTATCTTTTGCTACTGAATTTGTTTCTTTTTTATCTTTTGTATCATTATTAGATGATGTAGATTCTGTTGTTGTCGTCGTAGATTTACCAGTTTCTTTTTTATTAGCATCTGTTGATTTCACTTTATCTGCCTCTTTTCTACCAGGCATAGTTCCAACTTGATCAAACCAATTTGTTATATCTGCTACACCAGCGATTTGACCATCTTTAGCCCAAATAGATTTTCCATTTTTATTAGTAAATCCATTTAAGTAACGAGCATATGATGCAATATTTGTTTGGAAAGCATCTCCACCAAATTCACGCAATGTTGAACTCTTAGTGAAATATCAACCATCAACTGCATCTGTATCTGGTTTGTATCGTTTCCCACTACTAATTTGTAGTCAACTACCATTTCATGGTACAGACTCTGCATTAAATGGTTTAGTATCTCTATCTTCATCTGAAGTAATTTCATGTCTTCCTGTTTCTAATGCAATCAATCTATTTGTCAAATTAGCTACCCATACTGCTTGTGCTGCATTATCAAATCATTGTGAGTAATTAGAAACTTTATCACGTCTATCACTAAATCCTCCAATAAACCATTTACCATCTTTATATTGCAATGGTGTATACATACCATAACTTTCTACAGCCAATTTACCATTTACAAGCTTATAATGTGCTTCTATTGCCTTTCCTTCCATCAAATTTCGTCTTGCTTCTTGCAATTCTTGTGCAAGTGGCAGATCAATATTATGAAGTGCTCTATCTAATTTTGCATTTGGATCCTTACTTTCAGTATCTATCTTTTCAGTAGTTTTTGTTCCTCATTTACTGTTTAGATCTGTAACATTTGGATCTGATGTATCAACAGTACGTTCTTTTTCTTTCTTTTCTTTCGCTTCTTTATCTTTTGCTGCTTTTGCTTCAGCATCTTTTTTTGCTTGTTCTTCTTTTTCTTTTACAGTTGTAGCAATTTTTTCATTTGCCGTTTTTGCTGCATTTGATGGATTTGCTAGTTCTTCATATTTCAATCCCATAGTAGTAAATGCAGAGTTAAGTACATCTTTCTTTGATGGATCCTTTTTCAAATCTTTTAAGAAAGCAATTTGCCCTTCAATTTGTGCTTTACGGTCAGGATCATTTGTTGTCCCTAGAAGGACATACAATTGAGCAATCATATCATCTATATTTTTAATTTTTGGATACCCATCTGGTCATTTTTCACAACCACATGCGATAACAGAATATGGAACATTATGGAAACAGTTATTAAACATTTGCATTTCTGCTCATTTATACTCTGCACTATTTTTATCCATTCAATTTGTCTTTTCTTCCCATCGAGCAGATCGACCTTTTTCATGAATTTTTTTCAAGTTATCAGTTAATCAATCACCTGTTAGCATTTGTAAAGCCATATTACCTCATACAGCTCATCATACCACCATAGCAAGTCTACCAAAAAGACCTCCACCAGCTTTCTCATCATATATTACATTACCCTTATCATCTTTTGAACGTCCACCTTTCCAGATATACCTTGCTAGACTAAAGAGCAAAAATCATGCACCAACTGTTGTAATAACACCTGCACTTTTTTCAGCCTGTGCATCTGTCATATTTGTTTTTTTCAAAAGATCTGAAACCATATCTTTTGCAGTCCCAAACAATCATGGTGTATTACATGCTTTTACTGTTTCTGGAGTCTGACCATATAATTTCCCTAAACCGTTCATATTTTCATTTACCATTCCATTATATCTTTCTGGACATTGACAAATAACTGGTCCAAGACCAACAACATCCATAGTCACATGTCCTCTATCTATAATAGTATTAACACTTTGACAAATATTTGTAAACAATGGAGCATAAGGAATTACATCAACAGTCTTCCCTGCATAAGCATTTCCTTTCGCCATACCCAGTGCTCATCTTGCAACGTTATAGTTGTATGAAGACCAGTTTCTTTCATTTGCACCATTTTGTGTCCATGCATTTATATTTTGCATAGTTCTTCTTTGTGCTTCCATACGATCACTGAATTTTTCAGAAAGTTTTTCAGCTTTTCTATATTTTCCTTTTTCTAATGCATCTTGAATCTTATCAACCATACGATCATTTGAAATTTCTGTAAGGTTCTTTTGTTTAATACCACCTTGTTCATAAGCCATAGTAGGCCCTCCAAGTGTATTCAATGTTTGTAGTGCATACATTTGTGATTGACTCATATTAATCACATACGACATCTTTCCACTTTGATCCATTTGTTGCGTCATTTGCAATCCTTGCAATTGTCCCAAGATTTCTTGTGTTTTT
>CAXYYI010000045.1:0-6527 GCA_964293055.1 uncultured bacterium
GATAACTTTATTTATAATTATTAAAAATTAATGAACATTGCTCATAAGTTTGTGAATTTAGATGGTAGAGACTATCATATGCATACTGCAACGTTTTCTGATGGACTTAATACAATTGAAGAAATTGTACAGTTTGCAGATAAGATATGATTAACAGAGATAGCTATTACTGATCATTCACAAATATGTTTGGATGGATTTATGAAAAATCATAAATTTTATCGTTGATGAGCTAGGCGAACAATTAAATATCGACGTAATATGTTCAATGACGTTAATGTAATTTGGGGTGTGGAGTGAGATTTAATTAATGAGTCATGAGAAGCTTGTTTCGATATACAGTGATTGGAGCCAGAATTTTGCATATTATCTGCTCATAGAGACGTGTATCAGTGACACCCAGATACAGTAACGGATGCAACAATCAAAGCTATGGATCGTTACTGAGATAAGATTAAATTTATATGACATCCATGTAATAATGCTGATTTTGGTAACTATTATGATATAGAGAAATTAGTAACATATGCGAATAAATATAATATTCCATTAGAATTCAACGCAAAAAACCTTCTTTGCGGAAAAACAAATGTTGAAAAATTGCACTATCTTTTGCAACATGCAGACAGTATTTACCTTAATAGTGATGCGCATACTCTTTATCATCTCTCTGAGTCAAGAATGTTTGCACTTCAATTTCTCAGAGAAAATGGATATATAGACTAAGAATTTACTCATATGTTTTGTATATAAATAAAATATGCACTATGAACGTTTTCAACCTCTAGTAAATAATATACAGAAACAAGTATTTCTGGTAGATATGAAAGAAGATTTACAGGCTTGATTATTTTCGTCGTTAGCTAAAAAAACATTGGAAAGCTATATTCCTCAAGGGAAAAAAATCCTCATTATATGAGGGAAAAAAGGCTTGGCTTCATGAGTGCAGTGTCAAGATTGTGGATATATACCAAAGTGTCAGCACTGTGATATACCAGTTGCGTATCACCGTGATCAGTGAGGACAAACATTCGGTATATGTCATATATGCAAGGCATCCTACTCTGCTATAGATATATGTCCTACGTGTGGTGGTTATGATATAGATCTTTTTGGGACAGGTTTACAAAAGGTGGAAGAACAAATTCATGAACTATACCCTACTTGTAAGACACTTTGTCTTGCTGCAGAACACGTGTCATCACTGCCAAAAATTACAAAAGCTTATATTGATATACAAGAAGCACAATGTCTTATTACAACAGGAATATGACAAGTTTCGCCATATGGTTGGCAACCAGATATAGTGATTATTATTCGTGCAGATAGTAGTTTGAGTATACCAGACTGGAAGGTGTCAGAACATTGTTATACAATGCTTAGTACTTGTATTGCACAATATGATTGTCCCATTATTATCCAAGCATATAGTGTGTGACATCATGCGCTTCGTGCTGCATGTGCAGCTGATGAAAAATTATTTTGGCAAGAAGAAAACACATATAGAGAGCAATACGCATATCCACCATTTGCAGAAATGGCGATTGTTTTCTATAGACATGAGATAGAAGAAACTATGTTTACTCGTGTCCACAAACTCTATCAAGAGCTCCTCTATCTGCAGAAAATAGATTGACTTACAGGAGAGATATTTGCAACACCACCTCTCATCTATAAAATGTATGATAAATACAAATACAATATAGTACTCAAAGGTGCTAATTTACGTTCTTTTCTTGAAAAAGCTTTTGTACAATTATGAATTCGTGATAGATGATTCAAAGTTGATTGGTTACCAGAACATGTGGTGTAAATTTTTCTTACCTTTGTCTTTGCATTTCATACTTTTTTTGTTATATAGATATGTGGTATAAAAATACCGTTTAAGTATTTTGTTTTATTGCTTCAAGAACTGATAGGATATATGGAACATTCAACTATTGCAGAGTATATAAAAGCACAATTAAACGATGAACAATGAGCAGCAGCATTACATACAAACTCATCAAGTTTGATTTTGGCTGGAGCTGGTTCTGGGAAAACAAGGGTTTTGACGTATAAGATAGCGTATTTGGTGTTTGGTTTGGGGGTGAAGCCAGACGATATTTTGGCAGTGACATTTACCAACAAGGCAGCAAGAGAGATGAAAGAAAGACTTGCTCATATTGCTGATGATATGCAAAAAATTGCTGCGGATGCAGCAAATCAGCTCAATGAAGCAAGAGATCCATGGGAAACTCCTCTTGCAGGAGAAAATCACAATGCGCCAAAAATTACACAATACTCTTTTGCGTGGATTGGAACGTTCCATAGTATGTTTCTCAAGATTCTTAAGCGTGATTTAACAAAAACTGAATGGTGATTTACCAATGATTTTGTGATCTATGATGATGGAGAAACACAAAGTGTGCTCAAAGAGATTATCAAAGAACTCAAAATGGAAGATGATGTAGAACTTAGAGAAGTAAGAGGTGTTATTAGTAAGTTCAAAAATCAGTGAATGTTTGCAAAATCTATTATGCAAAAAGCTGATTCTGGATACGATCAAACAATGGGAATGATCTATGAAAAATATGAAAAAAAGCTGAAAGATAACAATGCTATGGATTTTGATGATCTCCTCCTCTATACGTATAAATTATTCAAAGATTACCCAGATCTGCTGGCATACTGGCAGAAAAAATTTGCATATATTTTGGTAGATGAAGCGCAAGATACAAACTGGATTCAGTTTGAGTTGATGAAGTTATTGACTGCAAGAACCGATGGCACATTAGGAAACATTACGTTTATTGGAGATGATTATCAGTCAATTTATCGTTGGCGTGGTGCTATGATGGAGAATTTTTTGCAAGTAAAAAGGATCTGGCCAGATATTGAAATCTATAAACTACAAACCAACTATCGTTCTCGTCCACATATTGTACAAGCGGGAAATCATATTATCAAAAACAACAAAAAACAATATGAAAAAGATGTGGTTGCTCATAGAGATGGTAATGATCGCATCATGATTTTTACCCATACAAATGAGGCTGATGAAGCAAGCAATAGTATTGAACTTATGCAAAAATTTATTGCTGATAAAAATAAATCGTGGAAAGATATAGCAATTCTGTATAGAACAAATGCTCAATCTGTACCTTTTGAACAATTACTCCTGCAAGAAGGTATTCCATATAAGATATATGGTGGGTTTAAGTTCTTTGAAAGAAAGGAAGTAAAAGATATTCTTGCCTATGTGAAATTTTTTCTCAATCCAAGAGATAGTGTTGCATTCAAAAGAATTATTAATACGCCAAAAAGAAAAATTTGACCAGACTCTGTGGAAAAACTAGAAACATATGCAAATCAAAACAATATGCCACTTTTTGAAGTTGCATGACAAATAGAACTCCTACCAATCCAAATGTGACCTCAGACCAAAACTGCTATCAAAAATTTTATGACAGCAATGCAGTTTCTCGCACAGTCACTTGATAGACTCTCGCCATCACAGTTTATTAGTCAACTCGTGAGTGCTATTCGTTACAAGGACTATCTGATAGATACTGAATGAAAAGATGTTGGTGCTGAAAAATATGAAAATATCTGACAGTTGATAAATATCTCTGGGAAATTTGATAATCCAGCAGTCACTGAAGATGCCAATGGAAAAGAGTTGCTATCGCAACTTTTGGAAGAAGTATCGCTTATGACAGACTTGGAAGAAAGCGCAGATGGACAAACTGAAGCGGTACAATTAATGTCTATCCATGCAAGTAAGTGACTTGAATTTCCTATGGTTTTTGTGGTTGGGCTTGAAGAAAGTGTCTTTCCACTAAGTAGTGCACATTTTGATGATGATGCAATGGAAGAAGAAAGAAGATTGATGTATGTTGCACTTACTCGTGCAAAAGATCATCTCTTTTTATCACATGCAAACTCACGTAGACAACGATGACAACTTAAATATAATGAGCCTTCAAGATTTATTGAGGAACTTCCAGAAGATCTCACTAAGAAATTTGATTTTGCATGAGGAAATAACTCTAGTAGCAGTAGCTGAATCTATGTTGGTCCAACATATAGTGAATGAGATGAAGTCTTCCACAAACTCTTTGGTGCATGAGAAATTATGGAAGTACGAAACAACATGGTTGTCGTAAGATTCCAAAATCCAAAATTTGGCCTAAGAAAAATGGAAGCAAAATTTTTACAGAGAAGATAAAGAAAAAGAGGAGATATACTCCTCTTTTTTTAATTTGTTAGATCTCTGGTTGCTTTCATTAAAACCATGGCATCATGTAATTTTTTAGTTGCTTCTAGCATTTTTTCCATACTGTCTACAATATAAACATTTGGATAATTTGCTTGTTGTTTTTTCATGTGAGCAAGTACAAGTGCTCTCATTTTATTAGAAGTCTTAGCAGCAACTGGATCAGCTGTATCTAAAGCAGCACATACCTTAGGTGCTACATATAATACAACAAATCTTTCTTGATTTGATCTAATTGCTTGCGCAATTGAAAATCCAGTTTCAGCTAAAGATCCTTCCCCGTATGTTTCATCGGTAACGGGGAATAAAATAACTTCATCTTCAACTAAATGTTCGGCTTCAATTTCAGCACAACTCGGGTCCCAATCCGGTACGACTGGATTGAAAAAAGCAATATTGTTTTTTTCAAAGTATTCAATAAATGGTTTTCGCCACTGAGAATTACCACATGTGCCAAAAAGTCCAATAGTAATTACTTCTTGTTGTTTTTTTTGCATAATATAATTATTTTTTTATTATTATTGATCATAATTATATATATAATATAATTAAAAGTCAATGTTATTATGCTTCTCTACTCCACTACCTCAGTCCCATAATGTACAGTCAGATAATATGTCTTAGCTTTTTCATCAATAACAACACCTAATCCCATAACACGGAAATTTTTATTGATAAGTGCATTATAGTGAGGGCGAGATTTTTTGTTTTTTTCACGAAGGTACATATCATATGTTGAGCGAATAGCTTTTATAAGAGCATCAGTACAGTCTGTACTTTTACAACTATACATTCAGTATCCGATACTTTCAGAAAAGGTTGTTTTATTTACATTTTTGAAAAATACTCCTTGGTTTGCGAACCATTTTTCGATACCTTTATAGTTATAATATCAGTCTTTTTTTGAACGTTTGTGTGTAATAGATTTTCGTTCTTTTGCTTGTTTACTTCGAATCAGAGCTGTTGTGCTTAGTTTAGGATCAATACTATATGGTGAGAGTCATAATTCTTTTCTCAATTCATTATTCCAATCAAGCCATACTTGCTCTACCTTACCGTAATTAATACCATTGAAATATGATTCCCCTGTCGTGGTATCTCAACTAGCCACAAAAATACCACTATCTTTTTCTGGTAGTGGTGCAATTGGATGAAGTATAACTTTTTTGCCTGTGTTGATGAGTGGTACTTTTGGTCTAATAGGAGAAGAGGTACTGGTATCACCTCCTGATGAAAATGCATATGTATTGTATGTTAGTACAAATAGACTAATAGTGAGAATACACAATGTGATATTTTGTAATCTATTTTTTTTGAGACTCTTGGAGTGTGTTCAGCTCATTGTAATAGAATATTATTTGATTGTAAAAGGTATTGTGACCTCTTTCATGCTATTATTGACAGTGTTTTCTAGCACATAGAATGCATTATTAGAAAAAGGACTTGTAAATAATGCTTTCTGTTTTACTGGTCATTCTACTCATCCAAGTATAATATTTTCAGGAGTATATACAACTCATCTTGTACTCCATTCTGGATAGAGCGCGAGAATGTGTTTTTCCCTTACTTGTAGTGTAATATCAAATTGTTTAGCGAGATTTTCTATATATGTCGTATATGAAATAGGTATATTCATTGTATATTTCATATGAAGTATATATTTTCCTGGTGGTATACCTTTGATAGAAATTACATCTTGATTTGATTCTTTTACTATTACATTATTTTCATTGACAATAGTAGTATTTTTTTCAATAAATGTGTCAATTTTGTTATAGCTACTATTATAATCCCATAAGTAGATAGTATCTTTGTTGAACACTGTTTGTAGTCCTTCTTCCTGAAGGAAATTCGTAAGTTCTGGACTGGTACGTACTATATATGCTTGTACAAAACGATTTTTTTGTATCAGATCAAAGTGCTTTGCAATTGCTTTAATTAAATCATTTTTACGTGTTTTGAGAAGTTCATTGACTCCATTAAAATACAGCTCTTTTTTGTTTGGTAGCGCTTGTCATCTGATGAGATCAATAGAGGCATTTTTGAACTGCCACTCCCATAACTGTTCTTGAAATCAAGGAAGTAGATATGCAAAAAGGTTTGAATTAAGAAATACAACACCTCTAATATCTTGATTATATGTTATATCATAGAGTTTTTTGATATTTTTTCCATCTATATCAGTAAACCAAAATTTATTAGAAGCAAGAAATGTTATTTGTGTGTCTCATTATTAAAATGTTTGATATCTGTTAGGTTCTTGCAGAGG
>CAXYYI010000046.1:0-6526 GCA_964293055.1 uncultured bacterium
TTAATCCATTTTCTTTTTATGTTTCCATTGTGTGTATTTTCTAGGAATGATTTAATAATATTTTCATATCGTTTCATAAAACCTGATGGTGTTTGTTGTTTTTTAATTATATCTATTTCTGTATTTTGTTCTTCATTAATAGATTCATTAATACTTGTATTTTCTTTTCTAGTTAAGATTTTTTTGAGCACATAAGATTTATATATTTTTCTAAGTAGGATATTATTATTCACTACTTCTAATAGCCATATATCAAAATTTTTCTTATACTGTGTATAGATTCTTGTTCGCCATCATCAAGATGAATTTGTTGTACTACTATGATTTTTCTTATTTTCAGCTATTGCAAACACATACGAGAGAAATGGATTGACACTAAATGCAACTATCAAAGATACTGATAGTGCAATAATTGCATATTTAGGAATTGGAGACATGTATTGTCACATCATACCTGATACAAAAAACATTCATAGAAATGCGACTATTTTAGTTATAGTTGAAAAAAGTGCAGCTCATCATATTTCTCACGTAGCTTTTAGAATGAGTGGGAGGAGTGTTTCTTTATTTTTATCTCGAGACTTTAAATGTCTTGAAATATTTTCAACAACAATAATTGAATCATCAACTAACATTCCTAATACTAATATGAGTGCAAAAAGAGTGATTCTATTAATATTATCTCACAAAAGTAATGATATTCAAAACGTTATTCCTAGTACTAATGGAATAGATGTAGAACTACTAAATGCATCTTTCCATCACATAAAGAGAAACATAACAATAAACAGAACTAATACTGAAGAAAAGAGTTCGTGAAGGAGTCTGCTTGTTGCTGTTGCAGCTGTTTCTCATTCATTTTGAATGGCTTGTAGAGAGTATCACTCAGGCAGTTGTTGGTTTATAATATCTAATTCTTTTTCTATCTTTTCTACAACATGGACTGCATTTGTTCACTTCTTTTTTGCTATTCATACAAAAACTGGTTCTGTAAAAATACCTCATGTATTTGTAAATAATGTAGCATCTTTTTTATCTACTTTCCCATATCTTACAGTTGCAATATCTTTGATGTATATTGGAGTTTCATTGACATTAGTTATCATAAGATTTTCAATGTCTTCTAATTTTTGAATTGTACCGTCTATTGTTAGTGTGTGAAGTGTTCATTCTGAACGATATTTACCACCTGGAGAACGAACATTATTTTTGTTTATTGTTTGATATACTTGCATAATATCGACTCATTGTATTTCTATAGCCTCAGGGTCAATTTCAATGGTAATGTCATTTGCTTCTCATCATATTAGTGAAATGGCACCTACTTCTGTGATGTTTTTAATTTTTTCTACAATATCCAATGCAATTTCTCTACTTTTATTTGTTTCCGTTATAGATCATGCACTGTTAGTATTATAATTTACAGCAAATGTATATATAGGTATATCATCTGGATCAAATGAGATAATTTGATAATTTTGAATATCAAGAGGTGATTTATTTTTATTAGATTCTAATTTATTAATTAGTCTTGTATATGCAGTTTCTTTATTTGTTCCTACTTCAAACATAATCATAGTTGTAGCATAGTTAGCCATCGCAATACTTTGTGTTGTATCGATTGCTTCAATTTCTTTGAGAGAACGTTCAAGTGGTTGAATAATTGTTTTTTGAATTTCTTCGGCAGTATATCACGGTGCTGGTATTGATACCTGAAATGCAGGCATAACAATATCTGGGTTATATTGTTTAGGAAGAAATAATCGTCATCCTGCTCACCACAATGCAACTAGAATTATTGCTAATCGCATTATTTTTTTATTATGTATCCAGTATGCAACAAAGTTATTGAGCATGATAATAGAATAGTATATCAATAAATAAAATAAGTAGGTGTGTTAATAGAATATGAAAAATATTTTTTATTTAATACGAACACTATCTCATGCTGCAATATTGTTTCCAGATACAATACAAGCGTTGTTATTACATCATATTACTTGTACAGGTGTTTGTTCTAGGAGACCATCTTTGTTGATTTTTATAATACTTGTTGTTCCGTATAGAGTTTGTAATGCTTGTTCTGGTATCTTGAGTCATTCAATAGTGTTTCTAGGAAAGAGAATATTAGCTTGTGATCATAGTGGTAGATCTTCTTGTTTTTCTGTAAATTGTATTTCTACACTTCTACGTCTTGTAAAAATATTTGCACTTGGCGCAATTAATGTCACTTGTCATGAAAAAGTTTGCTGCAAGATAGGGATATAGATTTGTACAAGTGCTTGTGGTTGTATATTACCAATATCTTTATCTGATACTTGAATAACTACTTTTCTTTGTCACTCTGATCATATACTCAATATGGGTGCTCATGGATTGGTCATCTCACCTTGTTCTATAAATTTTTGTAGAATAACTCAATCATATGGAGCAATAAGTACAGTTTTTTGTAGTTGTGCATTGGCTTGACTATTTTGTCATCATACTTGGGCAATTTGACTTTCGATTTGAGCTATCTGTGCATCTTTCTGTTTTTCTAATGCTTTCATGCCTTCAAGTGCCTCTTTATATTGTTCTTCAGCTATACTTCCTTGATTTGTAATTTGTTCTTTTGCTAATGAAAATTGGTTTTTGGCAATATCTACTTTTTTATTTAGTAATGTGCGTTGCATATCGGATTGTGTGTTGAATGTATTTATACTATCAATAGTTCCTTTAATACCAAGCATGTAGTTTCACTCAACCGTGAGTAGTACTTTTTCTAAATTTGCTTGATAAATATTTATATAGTTTTTGAGTTCATTAATTTTACTCATAGGAAAATAACGCATATCATCTAATGACATATCGACACTTTTATATGATAATTTTAACATTTCTCTTGTATCCAGTAGAAATTGTTGTGTCCCAGTAAGTAAATCATATATTTCCTGTTTTTCTTCTTTTGATATAGGATTATTCATGGTTTTTTGGCTTAATTCATTAAGTCTTGGTGCAAGTTTTGAGTACTTGCTATTGAGATCTTGCCACATAATTTTGGTTTTATTGAGTGTATTTATATCTCTAGCTCAAAGATATGTTTCATAACTATCATCTTTATTGTAATTTAGATTTGAAATACCAAATAATTCGTCTAAAAAAATTCCTAGTGGCTCTAGAAAAACTTTAGTTTGTGCAAATGCATTTTGTGCATTTGTGTAGAGTGAAAATTCTTGTTGATTTAATAATTGTGTTGTACTATCTAACTCTACCATATTGGTCAAAAATCATATTTCAGCGGTATTTATTTGTATATTCCCTACTGTATTTCATGAGGTTTGGAGAGAGTCTTTTCCAATCTCTGCTTGTTGCACTTTGTGTTTCATTGTATTGATTTGTGCATCAAACATTGCACTTGTAGCTCATTGTAATTGTCTCAATGCACGAATCATTCAGTCGCTTGAAGTAACTGCAACCTGTATTTCATTACCATCTATAACAGCTAATATATCTCATTTCTTAACCAGATCTCATTCTTGAGCAAGGATACTTAATACTTTTCCTGGAAGTTGAAAACTTAATGTACTTTCTTGATCTGTTGTAATAGACCCTATATATTTATCTTGTAAGTGTATACCATCATAGATAACTTCCATTGTTGTGTCTTCTCGAACTTGTTTTTGTGATACTGAGGGTTTAGGAGAGCATCAGGTAAGTACAATCAGAGTAGATGATACAATAATAATTCCCAACTTTTTCATGTAATATATGGATATGATTATAAATAAAAGAATATTTAATTTCAGAATATGTTCTGAAATAGAATATGGAAAAATATAAAAAAATCAAGTCTAAAAATTTTGTAATATTTTTGATATATTGTGTATAATCAATATAATTGACTAATATGTTTTAAAAGTAGTATAGTAACTATATAATCTTTATTTTAGAATATATTCTTGAAAAGAAAAAGTAATTTTTGGTTGCAATTTCTATCTTTTATCGTACGATGCAAAGACGACTGATGAAAATTTTGGTCTATGTTTTTAAATAATAATTATATAAAATATTCTATGTCTACAATCGAAAATGTTATTATAATTGGATCTGGTCCAGCAGGCCATACAGCTGCTATTTATGCTGCAAGAGCAGATCTCAAACCTTTGATGTTTGAAGGGTTTTTAGCTGGTGGAATTGCTGCTGGAGGACAATTGACTACAACAACAGAAGTAGAAAACTTTCCAGGTTTCCCAACTGGTATTCAAGGTCCAGAACTTATGGAAAACATGAGAAAACAATCGTTGCACAATGGTACTCGTATTGAAACAAAAACAGTTGATGCTGTAGATCTATCAGTACGACCATACAAAGTTATGGTATGAGCAAATACCCATGAGACAAAATCAATTATTATAGCAACTGGAGCTACTGCAAAAAAACTTGATGCACCAGGAGTAAAAGAGTATTGGATGCGTGGTATTTCAGGATGTGCTGTGTGTGATGGTGCACTACCATTGTTTCGTAATAAAGTTCTTGCTGTGATTGGTGGAGGAGATGTTGCTATGGAAGAAGCTATGCATCTTGCAAAATTTGGTTCAAAAGTTCTTGTGCTTATTCGTCGTGGTAAGGCTGACTTGAGAGCATCAAAAGCTATGCAAGAACGTGCATTTGCCAATGAAAAAATTGAATTTGTTGAATATACAGAAGTGCAAGAAGTACTTGGAGATGGAAATTTGATTACTGGTCTCAAAGTAATCAATAATCAGACACAAGAACTATCAGAAATTGCAGTAGGTGGTTTATTCTTTGCAATCGGACACACGCCAAATACTGCTTTCTTGGCTGGACAAATACAACTTGATGACGCAGGATATATCCTTACAAAACCGGGCACAACAAGAGTTGTTGATCCTGCAAAATATACAGGTAAAGTATCGTGTGGTGTAGAAACAATTCCGGGTGTCTTCGCTGCTGGTGATGTACAAGATCATATCTATCGTCAAGCAATTACATCTGCTGGTACAGGTTGTATGGCTGCACTTGAAGCAGAGAAGTTCGTGAGCGAGAATGAATAAAAAATTTTTATTGAAAAAAACTCCACTGAGGTTCAGAGGAGTTATACAACATTATTCATATCGTGAGTGCCATTTATTAGACACATTCATCATGTGACTTTTGATACGATCGTATATGTACCATATTATTAGTAGAGTAGCAATAACTATTCCTATCCAACTTAACGTATGATTCCAACTTAACGTATAATTGAATATAATACTACTAATCAAAAGCAATACTGCAAATAACCATCTAGCAAACACAACTTCTGGATTTCTTTTTTTAGAAGAATTGCTCATTGCTGCAGTTATGAGACTGCACAGAAGTAAAAAAATTAAAATAAATAATAACATAATAATAATAATTTGAGTTTAACTTTTACATTATACCCATAATATCTATTCATGTCAACTCCAAAAAATTACGCTGAATTGTCACTGCAAGAACATAAAAAATATAAAGGGAAAGTACTTATTCAAAGTACTGTACCATTAGAAACAAGAGATGATCTCTCGACATACTATTCGCCAGGTGTCGCTGCTCCATGTTTGGAAATTGCTGCTGATCCTGAAAAAGCATATGACTACACTCGAAAGGGTAGAGCTATTGCAGTAGTTTCAGATGGTAGTGCTGTGTTGGGACTTGGTAATATTGGTGGACTTGCTGGACTTCCGGTGATGGAATGAAAAGCTGTGCTTTTCAAAAAATTTGGATGAGTAGATGCAGTGCCGATTGTCTTGGATACACAAGATCCAGATGAAATCATCAAAATTGTTGAAGCAATTGCACCGACATTTGGTGGGATTAACTTGGAAGATATCAAGGCTCCAAACTGTTTCTATATTGAAGAAGAACTCAAAAAACGCTTGAATATACCTGTGTTTCATGATGATCAACATGGTACAGCAATTGTCACATTGGCTTGACTTATCAATGCACTTAAATTAGCTGGAAAAAATAAAGAAGACATCAAAGTAGTGATGTCTGGAGCTGGTTCTGCAGCTATCGCTATTGCAAATCTTTTGATTCACCGATGAGTAAAGAACCTTGTTTTGATCGATACAAAAGGTGCTATCTATCCTGGTAGAACAGATGGTATGAATCCATACAAAGACAAAATCGCTCCATACAATATCGATAATATCCAAGGCGATGTGCATGAAGCAATTCATGGGGCAGATGTGTTCTTGGGACTCAGTCAACCAAATTTGATTGACCGTACTGATATCGCGAATATGGCAGATAAACCTATTGTCTTTGCTATGAGTAATCCAAATCCTGAAATCACGCCTGATGAAGCCAAAGAAGGAGGTGCATATATCATCGCAACTGGTCGTTCTGACTATCCAAACCAAGTTAATAATGTCCTCGTGTTTCCTTGACTATTTAAGTGAGCATTGGCCTCACGTATCCCGCAACTATCGCAGAGACACTTCGTGGCAGCTGCACATGCGCTTGCTGCACATGTCACAAACCCAACTGTCCACAT
>CAXYYI010000047.1:0-6486 GCA_964293055.1 uncultured bacterium
AAAAAAGAAAGTAGAAAATATATATGATTTTATTATTGGAGATGCTGAGTGATATATGTATATATGATGATGGTCTATATATAAAACACAAACTCTTACACATCTATTACAATGACCTAAAAAATTCTGGGAAAAAATAAAGAAAGATAAAAAACAACCACAGAAAAAAGTAACTCATAGTTGATTGTTGCAATTTGATGGCTATATCTATACTATACAAGAAGAGTGGATTGGTTTAACTATACGTTATCCATTATCATGAGATATATATAAACAAAAAAAATTGATAAAAGTATTGTGAAATAAAAAAATACCACTCTTTATGAGGTATACAGTTCCAGTTATTGCCTCATGATCACATATTATTGCAATTTTAGATTAATATATTTCCTATTATGTCACTTCTTCGAATATATCTTATAGTTATTGTTTTGTTAACTATCGCGTATAGTATATTTTATATACATCGAAAACGTATTACAAAAACAATTATAGCACAAATAGATACATTACTATACCTTTTTGATAAAGCTGTTTATACAAACAAAGAGAAAATATTTGATTATGAAACAACAAAAACACTCCTTTTCCATAATCAACAACAATTTTTTGAAAAAGGAAAAGACTATCCACATATTCTTCCACAACTTCTTCAAGATATAGCATATATATCTAACTTAACACAAAATCAAATTGTTGATACGCAAGCAATCCAATCACTTCAAGAAACATATATTGTTTGGGAAAAATTACATACTTTAAAAAAATATACACATACTATACTTATTATTCTCACTTTGTGAATAGCTAAATTGTTTCTTCCATAAAAAAACTATCAATATTTTGTGATCTGGAGATAATATACATATACTATAGTCGTATATTTTATTAGTTCTATACGTCACATGGTAAACTTTGAAAAGGATATCAATATTGAAGCTATCCTATCAAAAATCTCTTCAAATGACTCTGTATCTGATATTCATATTGGAGCAGAAGACTATATCGCCTTTAGAATCAATGGTGAGATTCAAAAGTATGATAAAATTGGGAAACTCCCAGAAGAGTATGTAGAAATTATGCTCAAACACCTTATGAAGGGTAATCAAAAGGCGTATGAAAAATTTATCGGCGATAAAGAGTCAGATTTTTCATATATCTCTAATGATGGAACTCCATATAGAGTTAATGCTTATTTCAAATTAGGGAAAATAGGTATTGTTATGAGAAAGATTAATTCTACTGCAAAAGAGATTTCTGATTTGATGTTTGCAGATCTTGCTGATGTATTGAAATCACAAGTGTTGTCAAAAAAGACAGGATTAGTACTTGTAACAGGTCCTACTGGTTCAGGGAAATCAACATCAATTGTTTCTATGATCCAACATATCAATAGTATTAGAGCTGAAAATATTATTACTATTGAAGATCCAATTGAATTTGTCTTCAAACCAGAAAGATCAATTATTTCTCAAAGAGAAGTAGGACATGACACATGGTCTTTTGTTAATGCACTGAGATCGTGTATGCGTGAAGATCCAAATGTGGTTTTTGTAGGGGAAATTCGTGACAAGGAAACTGCGGATGCTGTATTATCACTTTCAGAAACAGGACATCTTGCATTCTCAACACTTCATACTCCATCTGCTTCTGGTACAATCAATAGATTCATCTCATTTTTCGCACCAGAAATTCAAGATTCAGTAGCTGCAAGACTTGCAGATTCACTTCTTGCTGTACTATCACAATTCCTTGTGAAAAATGCAGATGGAAAAGGTAGAGTTGCTGTCTATGAACTTATGATCAACACTCTTGCAATCAAAAATAATATCGCTAAGAAACAAATTCCTCAAATTGATAATGTTATTGAAACTAATAATTCAAATGGTATGATCAGTATGAAACAATATGCACAAAGACTTATTGATAAAAATATTGTCGTAGAAGAATCAGTGAGATTTATTCTTGGTAATGCAACAAAATAATGGTAGAAGAAGTATATTCTACGAGATCAAATCGCTCAAAATATATGTCCCCTCATCAAATTCGTATGCAAAAGAAAAAAGCTTTGCAATCGTATAAGAAGATTACTACTATAAAAGATATAGCAACCAAAGAAGCTGATAAAGCTTCTGATGAAGCAGAACAAGCACTCCAACAATTTATCATATCTTGACCAAACAATAATGACTAACAATGATCTTGTAAGACAATATCTTCCACAATCTCTATGGGAAGTAGCTCTTGGATATACAATTCCTGATCAATTTATTGAAAAAAAAGCTCAGCTTGTAACGCTTGTGTTGCAATCTAGATCTATTGCAACCACAGAAGAAAAACAAAGTTGGTTCAATCTTTTACCACTCATGAACGATGAGCAAATTGCCAAACTTGAAGATATCCTTACAAGAGAAAAAGAAAAATTAGAAGAAATTAAAAAAAAATACGAAGAAAAGAAAATTGAAATCAAAAAGAAATATTTGATGAAATGGCAACAAATGTGATATGTGAAAAAAGTTGAAGATATCAAACAAAAAGAAGCTTCATCTGATGCACAAGAAGATAAAGAAGCAGAAGCTTTACTTGATCAAATCTAAAAGATATGTTCAAAAGTATGCTAAAGCGACTATTCTCACTAGTATGTGTTTTTTACACAATCGCACCTATGGCATTTGCTGTAGACCTTTTGGATCAAGCTATCGAACCTTCAAAACAAAACAATCAAGTTCTTGATTTGTGAAACAATAGAAATGCTGTTGGTAACAGTGTTTTTAGAGCATCATATGATCCTATTACAGGTGAACGACAAGAACCAATGATAGCAAGAGTGACAAAAACAATTTTGAGAGCGACACTCGTTTTGTGAGTTACGATGTGATTATTGATTTGAGTAAGATATATTTTTGCTCAATGAGATGAAGGAACAGAAAAAAAACTTATGTGATATATTCGAAATATTGTATATGGTATCTTGATAGCACTTGCAGCACTTGCAATTGTAGAACTTATTCTCTCTATCACAAAATCAACCGTGACTATATAGTATTATTATTTTTTTACATTTCATACTATGGCAAATAATTTAGAGTTGACACTGCCTGCAGGAGAAGGATATAGCGATCTCCAAACAGCAACACAAACATCAAGAGTTTATAGCAACAATGACGACGTCTTTTCTCTCGTCAATCTTGTAAATAAATACTTATGGTTTGCTCTATGAGTTGTTGCAATGGTGGTTCTTGTGATTGCTGGATTCAAATTAGTAACAGCAAGATGAGATGAAAAAGAAATGAAAAAAGTGAATACTATGTTAATTTGATTGGTTGTATGAGTATTTATTGCTATCTTCTCATACCTTATTGTGAGAGTTGTTTCTAACTTATTCTAGTTATTATAATCTCTCTTGTGTTTTCATGAAATTCCGACCTTTGGTCGGTTTTTTTGATATTCCTTGCTATTTTTCTCAAAATCTATATCTTCATGATATATTTATACATTGATTCTAAACTGATGAAAAAAATAGCTTTTTGGGTAATTGCATCTTGTAGTATGCTTGTTTTGGCAGGATGTGGAACAACGCAAACTACGACTGATGCAAATCAAGATTGATCTTTGACCGCTTTTGCTCAATGTACAGCAGAAAAGGGACTTAAAATGTATGGTACAGAACGATGTCCACATTGTAAAAATATGAAAGCAATGTTTGGTAGTGCTTTTAGTAGTGTAAATTACATAGACTGTGATGCACAAAAAATCCAATGTGATGCTGCTGGTATCGAAGGATATCCAACATGGGCAATCAATGGTCAAAAATATCCAGGTGAAAAAACTCTCCAAGAACTTGCTGCTTTGACAAACTGTGAACTTCCAGCTGGAAAATAGATTTATAATATTTTTATAATTTTAAAAACTCCTCCCATTACTTGGCGAAGAGTTTTTTTGTTATAGTGTCTTTTGTGGCACTGACTACTTCTTGCGGGTTGCTATACGGTCACTTTTTGAAATCCATATACTGACAAATAGTTGTTTCAAATACTTTTTGATAGTCAGGCAACATTTGGTCTATAAGGATATCTCAATACTGCTCTTTATAGTACAAAGCATTTTTCATTTGATCGTGTGTCCATGGAATTGGTATAATAATTTTTTTAAGTCCAAACAGTTGTTGCTCTGCAAGTGATGTTGTTCCACCACGAGTTATAGCTACATCACACAGTGCCAATAGTTGTCCCATACTCTTTTGATCCACAAACTCATATACAGTCACGTTACTATATGCATCAAACAATCTTCCCATCTCTTTGTTTTGTGTCCCTAAGATTACATGGAAGTGACACATAGTAACCTCTCATGTTTCCAATATTTTTGCCAATGCTTCATACATAGATTGTGATCATTGTGATCATCATATCACGAGAAAATGAGTTTTCTCTCAAGTGTGTTTTTCTCAAATATTTTTCTCAGAATCCTGTCAGTCAAACTCACTCTTTTCAAAACCATTCCCATATGCCGCTACCAAATCATCATCAATAATTTGTCCAACCATAATCTCTTTCCCAGGAAACACACCTTCAAATCCAGTAAAAATACTACTTGCAAACAAACTACAGATACGATTCGCTAGTCATGGTTTCGTATCAGACTCATGTAATACTATATCTTTTCTCAATACCCATCATGCTATCACCACAGGCAACGAGACAAATCATCCTTTACAGAAAATCACATCTACCTTCCACTTCCATAATAGATAAAGTGAAACAACAATACCCCACACCAAACTAAATAACCCAATAATATTTTTCCACAACGCTACCAACTCTTTTTCTCTTCTCCACTTCCCACTTGTGATCTGCAAGAAAGACAAACCCTCAACCGACTGCTGCAGTGTTATACATGTCTTTTCTTCCAAACTTCACTTCTCTCCAAACCAAAAATATTCATGCTTCGCATGATCTACTTTATCTATATACTTTATGAGTGACTGTACAGGAAAGACATGTCCACCTGTTCCTCACCCTGCAAATCATATACGCATACCAATTGGTTGCCATAATAATAAAATTGCAATTTCATCTCATTTGAGTATATAGATTAAGTTATATTTATCTAGTATATTATTATTGTTATGGCAAACATTGATCACAAACCTTCAAAATACATGTTAAACCTTTTACATGTTTTACCAGCGTATGCTGATAAAGAAAAAAATATTGTAAATTGTATTATAGAATTAAATTCACACACTCTTAATAAATATGAAATTATCACAGAAACTGGTCAGTTAAAATTAGATAGAGTGTGATATTCTTCATTGTCATATCCATTTGCATATTGAGCAATTCCATGTACATGGGATTTGGATGGAGATCCGTTAGATGTAGAAATTGTAAATGTTACAGAACCATTGATTCCTTGATCTATTGTAGAAGCTAGAATTATTGGAGTTATGAAATTTAATGATGGATGAGAAACAGATGATAAAATTATTGCCGTATTAAATGATGATAAAAGAGTTGATCATATTACTTCATTTGAAGATCTTTGAGAATATTTTCAAAAAGAAACAACATATTATCGAGAACATTATAAAGATTTAAAAAAGCCATGAACATGTAAAGTAGAAGGTTTTTTTGATATATCAGAAGCTCATAAAATTATGGAAGAATGTATTGAAAGATATACAAATGATTATCTACCTAAGTTTGATAATTAATGCTCTGATACCTTTTCCTTTATTATCTCATCACTGGCATTATCTCATTTGTCCTTTTTGGTGTTGATAAATATAAAGCAGAAAAACAACAACGAAGAATATCAGAAAATGTGCTTCTCACATCTATTGCATGTGGATGACGATTATGATGAGTAATTGGTATGTCATACTTTCACCACAAAACAATCAAAACATCATTCTTGTGGAAATTTTGGCTTATAGTAGTCTTCCGAATTATACTCACAATTGTCCTTATGGCTAATATGCAATAACCAATTAATATATACATAAAATCTGCATCAATGTGCAGATTTTTTTAATAGATAAAATATTTCTTCCCAAAAATTTCATAATAAAAAAAGCGGCTGAGATAATCTCACCCGCTACCCGAAGGTAGCAAGTAAGACGCTCATTGCGTCGTTATCAATATGTTGGCATGTGTTTATAACACACTGATAACGATGGAATAAGATCTTGCTACCTTCTTAATGGTTCTAGTTCCATACCCTGGTGGGAGGAATCTAGTGTCGTTCTATGCAAACATAGAATCGTCTTTTTGTTTGTTGATTTTGTTTTATAGGTTTGTTTATTTTTCTTTTGCATATTCATCATATAGATATTTTTTTATTATGCAAGTTTCTGGATACAAAATCAGCTAACCTATAGATGTCACATTTTTGTAAAAAATATATATAATAATTTAGTATTACTAACTTAGATATGAAATACGAATGATAAAGCCGAGAGAATTTGCAGAGCAAGTGAATATA
>CAXYYI010000048.1:0-6397 GCA_964293055.1 uncultured bacterium
AGTTACCATAACTCACAGATACAAACAGACAAACGACTGTCATATCAATCGCAATCATAGTTTTGCATACATTTTTTGGAGTTTTACGTACATATGATTTCTCTTTGATCCAGCAAGAGATGATATAAAATTAATCACTCACTCTTTCTCTGCAGAAAAAAATACTGACATCAAAAAGAGGATCATCCCTTGTGCGATAGTAGAGAAAATACCTGTCACCAAACTCACAGCAAATCCTCATAAGTTCGTTGCATATGATGTACCTGTCGAAATAATTTGTGAAATATTATCCTGCAAGTTTGTTTGGAGAGTACTTAGGAAAGATTGAGAATGGATACTTTGGATTAAGTACTCTTTCAACATACCAGGTAGTTTTACATAATTTTGTATAATACTTTCCAAACCCTCTGTCTTTAAGAGTTGTTGAAATTCATTAATTTTTACAATACCAATTTTGATAATTTCAGCAAGTTGATTGAATACAAACGGTAATACTACCACACTAACAATAAATAAAGCAACAAGTATCAAGAAATATGCTACTCCAATTGCTGCACCTCTTGGCATGCGTTTTGAAAAAAAAGCAATTGGTGCTTCCATTACCATCGAGATGACAAATGCAGCAAGTATTAAATATATAACGTCTAATGTTTTGAATGCAATGTATGAAAAATAGGCAACAACCGCACCAAGAATCCAAAATTTTACCATACTATTTGTGGTAAATTGTGCATGTTTTTTTTCTTGCTGTTGTAATGCAACATCTTTCTCTTCAAGATGCTGATACATTTTTTCAATAGCATCTAACTGTTTGGTTTTTTCTTTTTCCAAGCGTCTTTGGCGTTGTTGGAACGATGAGACTGTGTTTTTGATTCGTTTGAAGATCATAGTCTTTTAAGAAAAAGAGATAAACTGGCTGTATATTGTTTTTGTATTGTCGATACTATAGTTGTTTTGTCCGCAGTTGCAAGAACTTGTGTCATCTCCTCTTGTCGCGTTTTTTGTGGCACTGCAAGCAGATAATACTGTCCTATATCATGAGGAACAGTGCGCTCTACGACATCATAAAAAGTTCTCTTTAATATATGTCTTTTGACAGCTGATTTCGAAAATTTATTTGAAATTTGGATTCCTCGTTGCGCATGCTGTATAGACGTTTGCATAGATTTTAATACTCATTGTCACGATAGATTTGTCGATCATATATGTGCACCATATCACTGTCCTCAATTACCTCACATACTTCCAGCCTTCGGCTGGATTTTTTTTCACACAAAAAAAATGAAAGGATACGCAACTATCTTTTGGGTATCTGTGCGTCCAAACAAACGATTAATATTTTTTGTGCGTAGTCTACGATCACGAGGTAACATAGAGACGAGAAACAAAATCAAAGAGTATGTGTTCAGTATTTATTGCATAATCACCCAAGACAAAGGTTTCTTGTGCAAGAGTCACATAGTTCCACTGGTGTCTTTTTGCTGCATAATAGATATACGCTTGCAAAAATATTTTCTCTATACCAGCCTTAATAAGTGGCGTCAATGTTGTATATGTTTCAGTCATAGATGGTAGCTTTTTTGACGAACTACTCACTGCTGTAATAGCATGAAATGCTGTTTGTAACAATGATAGATGGTCTGGATTTTGCAAAAGTTCATCAAGCACACCAGGTCTTCCAGTTGCTATAGCGTACAAAAAATCACGATCATATCATTGTAGTCATTCATGTTGTTGAATATACTCATCGATACCAGTATCACTTGTTGGATAGAAAGAAAATAACAATGCTCTTGATAGGATTGTTGGTAGTACTCCACCAACTTGTGAAGTGGTTGCTATAATAATTCTTCATGGAAGAGGTTCTTCTAGTATCTTCAAGAGTGCATTAGCAGCACTATCAGTCAGACGTTCAATATCCTCTATCAGCAGTGCTTTTCGTTGTCCAACTGGTGATTTTACCATTCGTTGATGGACTTCTCTAATTCCCATATCAACATATATCGTACCATCAGCACGCGTAATTTCTTCATCAGATGAAATTTTGATTGTATGTGGTTTTTCTAATTCCAAAGAACGATCTTCAAGAACCACACTATCCTGTTTCATATATATTCACAATAATTTTTCTGCTGCTGTATACGTAACATTCATCTTACCAAGTCATGATGGACCTTGCAACAACAAAAATGGGACAGGAATATTACCTGTCTGTATTATGGTGTCAATATACTCAATGAGTATTTGACGAACACGCTCATTACCTACTGTCTTTGTCTGGTACATATCACGATACAAGTATAATACATAACAAAAATGGGAAAATTAACACACGTCGAAGAGACGGTTTTTGCCATAAGTATGCGGGATAATCTTTGAAAACAAATTGCATCAGTTGCTCTCGCCTATTGGGTTTATCTGCAGTACGGATGGGATGAATACTGTAGCGAAAGAAGTCTGAAATAATACGACGCATAACTTGGTTGTAGGGAAAATGTGTTAGGATGCAAGAGGAAAATCATCTTGCAGATCTCATCATTTTTTCTAATATAATACTATGCGTATCAATTATTATAAAACATATCTCCAAACTATCAAAAACTCTATATGATCAAAAGCATATACACAGTTTTTTATTGATGATTTTCCGGTAGCACCAAAAATATGACAAGGAACAACATCTCAAGAGCAGACAAATACAGAAACTTCAAAAGATATTCTTCATAATGGCTCAGTATCATGTGCATATTTTGTCAGTAATATACTCAAGCAGTTTAATCTCACGACCGTATGACGTGCAAATGTCATAAAGGTCATGGATGATCTCATTGATAAATGATGGGAAACTATAGACCCCAAAACTCCACCAAAAGATATACCAACTTGAAGCGTCATTGTACGAGAGTGATCATATGGTGAAACATATGGGAAAATTCATCGTCATATAGGTTTTTATATGTGAAATGAAACAGCTATTAGCAATAATAGTGTGCATTTTACAGGACTTGCAGATACATGACTTGTCCCAGTAGAGCATCACTACACATACAACTGACAAAGAACAATCACGCATATTTTTACACGACCATGGGATGAGATGTTTGCACCATGGCTCTATCACTATGAACTTGATCTATCACATATTCATGCAGTATGACATGATGATCTCGCAAAAGAATGACTCAATGATGAAGAAATTATATTCCGATCTGGAGACACAGAGTGAATGCACTATGGGAAACTATGTGGCGTATCAGCGGTTACAATTGCAAGTCGCTATATATTATGACTCACACAACAAGATATTCGTCTTGAAGATTGTCTCCAATACGCAGATCATACCATCACCTATACAAATAGCAAAACCTGACAAGAACAATCAGCACAATGCTATACACCTGGTATATGACGATATCATAGCGGACTTATTCATATAGCAACTGCGTTTGGAACAAAATATAATCATACAATCACTGGTTCATTACACACATGTTTACCTGATGATTTTATGCACTTTGTGCATACTATGCTTCGCACAAATGCGTGATGAAAAAAACAAGTACTGATCGCAAGTGTCACACTACATTTCAACACTACCAAAGAAAAAAAATGAGGGCATCTTGTCACAATCGCATGAGTGTCATACAATGAGCTTGGTTTGAATTTTATTATTCATGACTCAATTGATACAGAAAAGAAATACATCTCACGAGACCAATTCAGACATAGTTTTTCAGGGAATTTTATTGTGTTAGAAAGTATATAATAAAAAAATGAATCACTTATAACAATCAAGTATAGAATTTTCTTGCACCATAAGACACAATATAACTCTACTTTACACCCATTTAACCTTGGGCAACCAATATTTTTGTAACTGGTAAAATTTCTTTTCTTAGTACAATAACTCTACAGAAAACAAATATTGACTTATTAAGCAAATAAATTATAATAAAATTCTAAAACATATATTATGGAAACAGTAAAAATTTTACTCTATGAAATTTTCATAGGACTTGGATTTTTGGCGTTTGGATTCTTTTTACGCTATAATCTTATTACAAAACTTATCGCAATCACGTGGTTAGGATTTAGTTTCTTTCTTTTCTACAAAGAGATAGATCCAAGTATCCACTATACTGATATAAGTCTCTTTGAGACAAATAGTAGTATTGCGACATGTATGAGTTTTATAGTTATTATCGGTTGTAGTATCTATGGATACCAAACAGCCAAAAGAATCAAAATACAAAAAAGAGAAAGTATTTAAAAACAAAATCATGATTAAAGGAATTATCACCTCCCACTACAGTGGACAAACAGTCATATCTTATACAACAAAATTTGTAGATAGAGCTATCAAACTATCAATCAGTAAACAAGGTAAGAAAATTGCAACTTGTACAATCAATACACTTGCGCATTATAAACTATTCTTTCAGATCTTGTCTGATATTCATAAGTCTTCCACAAAAGAAGAAATGCGTAAAAAGTACAAAGAACAATACATACAATTGCAAAAGTACTTTAGTATCAAAATAGATCAGCATAATAAGGAATTAGTAGCTGATATAACTGTGGAAGATATTATCGAATATCTCCATAAAGATATTGGCGAGCTGTTTGAATTATTACATCAGAAGCTACATATCTATGTATTGCTTGCATAAAAAATCGTAAAAAGTTTAGTATGAAATTTTCAAAAAAGACGTACGTTTCCGTATGTCTTTTTTTATTATATATATTATAGCACATCTATTTCTTTCACTACATATGTTCCAACAGTTTTATATCACAGTTTATGATAGTAGGCTCTTACTCAAATACCTGAAATAACTGATAGTCTCTTATATCATGCAGTTGCTGTAATATATTCAGCAGCAGCCATCAATTGTGATCAGAATCATTTATGTTGGGCACTTGTTTTTGTGTTATCTGCACCATCTTGCGTGAGAAGTTGTGAAACAGGTGACGAGGCAGCAGGTGCAATCTTTGCAACTTGTCCATAGACATGTAACTCTCTAATCAGTGCTGTATTCTGACCAAGTCACTCCCAGTCCATCACTACATTAGCAGCAGGCAATAGCAGTCTTGTGAATCAGTAGATATATCACAATTCATCCTCAAAACTAATAAAGTACTCCTGTCATGCACTTGACTGATACTCTCTGACTACCAAATTCACAAACTCTGGTTCTCCCTCGACTCTATGTCTCATCTCTCTAGCTCTTGTATCCAATGCAATATACTGTCTCATTGTTTTTAAATCTGGTTGTTGTCCGACGATATATGTTTTGTATGTATCAACATTCGCTAATCATTCTACAAGCATATCATGAGTATGTTGTCATATTGCAACATCCACATTGTGTGTATCTATTGAATGTTGCGTATCAGAACTATCTATTTGTCATTCGACAATTTCGTCCTTTGGACGATCACCCGAAGGGTGAACTCATCAGTGAGTCACTTCTTGTAGATGAGATAAGTCCTCGTGTCATTGTGATCATGTAGCAGATATTTTATTTTGTTCTGTATTAGATCATCCCTGCAAAACACTATGGATATTTTTACTATTTTTTTCAACATCAGCAAGCATCTGCTCCATCGTCTCATAGTATGTCACTTGTGGATACAAACGACTATACATAGTATGTCTTAACTCTTCTGATGTTTTATTTTCAGCAAGCATTTGATTTTCTGTTATTTGACGCAGATTTGTGACGTCGTTTCCTGCAACAATTTCATGCGATGGGATATCACGAATAAGGCGTTTGATACGCGTATATGGTGGAATAATATCACGTTGTACTTCTTTGATAATACGCACAAGTTCCTCACCAGCAAGTGGCTTATAGTCACCTTTTTTATAAAGATTATACAGTTCAGTATTTGGGATAACAGATGTTGGATAGAACATAATTTCATCTGGTCTAATCCATGGATCACTATACGCAAGACGAAAACTTTCTATGTCTTTTTCTGGTGTGGAACCATACAGTCATGGCATAAAATGAATCGAAAATTTGAAACCATATTGGCGCATTTTGTGAACTGCTTCACGAGCTTGTTGCACACTATGACCACGTTTATTTGCATCAAGCACATCATCATACATCGATTGTAATCACATTTCCAATCTTGTTACTCACCACTCACGCCACATACGACAATTTTCATCAGTCATATACTCTGGTCTTCTCTCAATAGTCAATCCAATAATACGATGTTCGGCAGTTTCATTAATTTTCATAGACTCTTCAATCGTTGCTGGATACTCAATACCAAGTTCATCCAAACTATATTTTACTGCTCTATTATCATCATCCATATTGATCTTGAGCATGAATTGATCGAATGTATTACATGCATCATAGAGTCATTTGAGAAAATCTCT